>JALYMS010000308.1 GCA_030773535.1 Actinomycetota bacterium
GGCCCGCCCCCCGGTGGAGGACGGGCCCGCGGTCAGGCGCGGACGGTCAGGCGCTGACGGTCAGGCGCTGACGGTCCAGGAATCGCTGCCCGACAGCAGCGCGTCGAGGTCGCCCGGCTGCTGCACCCGGGCGACGTCGAGCTGCTCGGCCATCATCGCGTCGTACGTCGGCTTCTGCACCGATCGGAAGACGCCCATCGGCGTGTAGCGCAGGTCCTGACTGGAGAGCCGGGACAGGGCGAACGCGTAGGCCGGGTTCTCCCGGTGGGCGTCGTGAACGACGATCTCCGACGGATCGACCTGGTTGGTCTCGGCGATCCGCAGCCCCCCGAAGTCGTCGCGCACCACGCACGACGCGCCGTCGGGGCCGAACACCAGCGGCTTGCCGTGCTCGAGCGGGATCGACCACTGGGTGCCGGTGGCCGGCTCCTTGAGCAGGTCGAAGGCGCCGTCGTTGAAGATGTTGCAGTTCTGGTAGATCTCCACCAGCGAGGTGCCCTGGTGCTCGGCCGCCTGCCGCAGCACCTCGGTGAGCCCCTTGCGGTCGGAGTCCATCGCCCGCCCGACGAAGGTGGCGTCGGCGCCGATGGCCAGGGAGACCGGGTTGAAGGGCGCGTCGATCGAGCCCATCGGGGTCGACTTGGTGACCTTGCCGACCTCGGAGGTGGGGGAGTACTGGCCCTTGGTCAGCCCGTAGATCCGGTTGTTGAACAGCAGGATCGTCATGTTGACGTTGCGCCGCAGGGCGTGGATCAGGTGGTTTCCGCCGATGGACAGCGCGTCGCCGTCGCCGGTGACGACCCAGACCGACAGGTCGGGGCGGGACGCGGCCAGGCCGGTGGCGATCGCCGGCGCCCGCCCGTGGATCGAGTGCATCCCATAGGTGTTCATGTAGTACGGGAACCGGGAGGAGCAGCCGATCCCGGACACGATGACCATGTCCTCGCGGGCGATCCCGAGGCTGGGCAGGAAGCTCTGGACCGCGTTGAGGATGACGTAGTCACCGCACCCGGGGCACCAGCGGACCTCCTGGTCGGTCTTGAAGTCCTTGCCCTTGAGCTCGGTCTGCTTGGGGCCCTGGGTCTCGATCGAGGAGGCGATCGCGTCGGCGATGGGGTTGGCCGGGGGTGTACCAGCCGGCATGCCGAGTTCGACGGTGGTCACAGCGTTTCTCCGATCCCGGCTTCGCTCACCGGAGTGGCGGCCGGCTTGGTGGTGCGGTCGATGACGTCCTGGAGGACGGCAGCCAGCTCGGCGGCCCGGAAGGGCAGACCGCGGACCTGGGTGTGGCTCTCGACGTCGACGAGGTACTTCGCGCGGAGCAGCAGGGCCAGCTGGCCGAGGTTCATCTCGGGGCAGACCACGCGGTCGTAGCGGCGCAGGATGTCGCCGAGGTCCCGCGGCATCGGGTTCACGTGCCGCAGGTGGATCTGTGCGACCGAGCGGCCCGAGGCGCGGATGCGACGGCAGGCGGCGCCGATCGGCCCGTACGTCGAGCCCCAGCCGATGACGGCCACCCTGGCGTCGCCGTCCGGGTCGTCGACCTCGGTGGGCGGCAGGCTCGCCGCGATCCCGTCGACCTTGGCCTGCCGGGTGCGGGTCATGAAGTCGTGGTTGGCCGAGTCGTAGGAGATGTTGCCGGTCTTGTCCGCCTTCTCCAGGCCACCGATCCGGTGCTGCATACCTGCGGTCCCCGGGACCGCCCAGGGCCGGGCGAGCGTCTCGGGATCGCGGAGGTAGGGCAGGAAGTCCCCGTCCTCGCCGTTGGGCTCGGTCGCGAACTCGACCGTGAGATCGGGCAGGCTGTCGATCTCCGGGATCGGCCAGGGCTCGGCGCCGTTGGCCAGGTAGCCGTCGGACAGCAGGATCACCGGGGTGCGGTAGGTCAGTGCGATGCGGCAGGCCTCGAGCGCGGCGTCGAAGCAGTCACCGGGGGAGCGCGGCGCGATGACCGGCACCGGCGCCTCGCCGTTGCGGCCGAACATCGCCTGCAGGAGGTCCGACTGCTCGGTCTTGGTGGGCAGGCCGGTCGAGGGGCCGCCGCGCTGCACGTCCACGATCACCAGCGGCAGCTCGGTCATCACGGCCAGCCCGATCGCCTCGGACTTCAGCGCGACGCCGGGCCCGGACGTCGTCGTCACGCCCAGGGCCCCTCCGAAGGAGGCGCCGATGGCCGCGCCGATCCCGGCGATCTCGTCCTCGGCCTGGAACGTGCGGACGCCGAAGGCCTTGTGCTTGGACAGCTCGTGGAGGATGTCCGAGGCCGGGGTAATGGGGTACGCGCCGAGGAAGACCGGCAGGCCCGAGCGTTGGCCGGCGGCCACGAGCCCCAGGGACAGGGCCGCGTTGCCGGAGATGTTGCGGTATCGGCCTGGCGCCACGAGGGCCGGCTTGATCTCGTAGGAGACCGCGAAGGCCTCGGTGGTGTCGCCGTAGTTGAACCCGGCGCGGAACGCGGCGATGTTCGCCGCCGCGATCTCGGGCTTGCGGCGGAACGTGCGCTCGAGGAACCGGATGGTGCCCTCGGTGGGCCGGTGGTACATCCAGGAGAGCAGGCCGAGGGTGAACATGTTCTTCGAGCGCTCGGCCTCCTTCTTGCCCAGACCCGACCCCTCGAGCGCGTTGAGGGTCATGCTGGTGAGCGGCACGCTGACCAGCTGCCAGCCCTCCAGGGAGCCGTCCTCGAGCGGGTTGGTGGCGTAGCCCACCTTGGCCAGATTGCGCGGGGTGAACTGGTCGGCGTCGGCGATCAGCAGGCCGCCGCCGGGGAGGTCGACGAGGTTCGCCCGGAGCGCGGCGGGGTTCATCACCACGAGGACGTCGGGCGCGTCACCCGGGGTCATGATGTCGTGGTCGGCGAAGTGCAGCTGGAAGGAGCTGACACCGGGCAGGGTCCCCGTCGGCGCCCGGATCTCGGCCGGGAAGTTCGGCAGCGTCGAGAGGTCGTTGCCGAAGGACGCCGTCTCGCTGGTGAACCGGTTGCCGGTCAGCTGCATGCCGTCGCCGGAGTCACCGGCGAGCCGGATGACGACGCGGTCGAGCTCGACCACGCTCTTGACGAGCCCGCCGGTCGCGGCGTGCGGCGCCGGGGTGTTGCCCGGGTCGGCCACGAGGGCCGGTCGGGTGTCAGTCATGAGTGGTGTACCTCCACCGGCCGAGGTTACGTCCGTGTGTCCGCAGCCGGGGTGTTGTTCCGGACACGACGATCTCCTGACCCCCAACCGGCCGGTACCGCGGCTCATTCCGGCGGAGGGGGCGGGGAACGGCGTTCCGGGAAGTCGCGTTGGACCGGTCGTGCAGCGCTGGAGCAACGGACTGAAGACCGCCCTGCTGCTGGGATTCATGGGCGGGCTCATCCTGGTCGCCGGCGCGGTGATCGGCGGGCGCACGGGCTTGTTCGTCGCGGTGCTCGTAGCGCTGGCAGTCAACGGCTACGCCTGGTTCAACTCCGACAAGCTGGCCTTGCGGGCGATGCGCGCCTTCCCGATCACCGAGACGCAGGCGCCGCAGCTCTTCGCCATCGTGCGGGAGCTGGCCACCGAGGCCCGGCAGCCGATGCCCCGCCTGTACGTGAGTCCCACAGCCCAGCCCAACGCCTTCGCGACCGGTCGCAACCCGCGCAAGGCGGCCGTCTGCTGCACCCAGGGCATCCTCGAGCTGCTGGACCGGCGCGAGCTGCGCGGAGTGCTCGCCCACGAGCTCTCCCACGTCTACAACCGCGACATCCTGATCAGCTCGGTGGCCGGCGCCATGGCGACCGTGATCACCTACCTGGCGCACATGGCGATGTTCGCGTCGGTCTTCGGCGGGCGATCGGAGGACCGCGAAGCAGGCAACGTGCTCGGGGGGCTGCTGCTCCTGGTGCTCGGACCGCTGGCCGCCGGCCTCGTGCAGATGGCGGTCAGCCGCAGCCGGGAGTTCCAGGCCGACGCCACCGGGGCCGCGCTCTGC
>JALYMS010000309.1 GCA_030773535.1 Actinomycetota bacterium
TTGGCGTCCGACCGCAGGTACTCGTCGCAGTCCTCCGCGACGACCAAGCGCCACCGGCCGTCGTCGCCCTCCTCGTCGTCGTCCTGGTCGATCCCCGCTACCCGCAGCAGGTACTGCGGCTCCGCGAAGAGCCGTTCCGGGTCCATCACGTAGTGCGGCCGGCACCAGTCGGACCACTCACGGCTCAGCGCGCGGACCGCCGTCGTCTTGCCCGTTCCCGGCACGCCGTGCCACAGCACCAGACGGCCGGCGCGGCCCGCCATGTCTCTGGCCGCCATCAGCGGGGCCAGAGCGTTCTTCGTCCGTTCGGCGTAGTTGGCCGCAGCATCGCTCCACGTCGGCGCGGTGATCCGGCGGGAGGACAACACCCCGCCGCCGCCGCTGAAGGACCAGAAGGCCATCCGCACATCGCCCTCGGGTGCCTCGGTGAGAGCCTCGGCGCGGGCCACGACGGACTTCATCAGCGCCTCGACGGCGGACAGGTCCGAGCCGACGACGTCAACCGTCGTCACCCGGTTCTGCACCTCGACCTTCGCCAGCAGCCCCGGCAGCGCGGTCACGATCACGCGGGCATTCCCGTCCTTGCGGTCGAGGCGGAGCACCGCGCCCTCGGGCAGGAGGGACAGCGGATCGTCCACCCCGCCGGCGACCTCGCCGCTCCGCTGGTACGGCATGCCCCCGTCCCACTGAGCCTGCACCAGCATCCCGCTGCCGAAGTCGAAGTCGATCGAGCCAGAGGCCCGGCCGCAGCGGACCGGACAGGGGAGGGAGATCGGGAGGGACGGTCACGGGTCTCCGTACGTCAGTGACAGGTCACGGCAGGCCGGCGTGAGGGACGGCGACTTGCGTCGACACCAGGACGGCCTCCCGGACCGGTGCCCGCATGTGCTCGTAGAAGTCCGGTGCGCAGCACATCAGCAGCTCGCGGCCGTCGTCACCGCCGAGGGCGCAGGCGTAGACGCCCTTCCCGCCCGGTGCTGCGATCTCGTCGACGATCGCCCCACCGGGCGCGATCCGGATCACCCGTGCGCCGAAGCCATCGGCGCACCAGAGGTGCCCCTCGGCGTCCAGGGTGCAGCCGTCCGGGGCGACGACGACCTGCCCCAGCAGCTCCTGCACCGAGTTGCCCACCGGCTCCGGGCCCAGCTCCGCCCAAACCCGCCGGTTGCTCAGCGAGCCGTCGGTGCCGAGATCGAAGGCGGTGTAGCGGTTGCCCCACGTCTCGCCGACGATCAGCGTTCCGCCGTCCGAGGTGATGACCGAGCCGTTGGGGAACCGCAGGTCCTCGGCCACCACGGTCACCGTGCCATCGGGGTCCACCCGCTTCACCGAGGCCGATGCCGGCGCCCCGCCGCCCATGAGGTCGAAGCCGAAGTCGCCGACGAAAGCCCGGCCCGACGCGTCGACCACCATGTCGTTGAGGTGCCCCCCGCAGACGTCGGACAGGTCAGCGTGCGTAGAGACCTCGCCGTCGGTGACGCGCAGCAGCCGGTGGTCCTTCATCGAGACGACGAGCAGCGAGCCGTCGGGCAGCCAGCCCAGCCCCGAGGGCTGATTCTCCACCTCGAGGACGACCGTCTCCCCGCCCTCGGGAGCCACCCGGCTGACCGTGTGCCGGTAGAAGTCCGACGCCCACCAAGCGCCGTCGTGCCACCGCGGGCCCTCGAAGTACGAACCGCCCGTCAGCACCGTCCGGAATTCGCGATCTGCCACGGATCGGAACGCTACGGGGTGGCTCGCGCAAGCACGAGCGGAATTCTGTGGACAGGCGGCTGACCTGTGGACTTGCGGTGGAAGGGACTCGGCAGGGCGGTATTATTCGTACGTGCGTTCGAGTAGCGAGGAGGTGAGGTGAGCGAGCTGCGATCGGCCGTCGACGCCTTGGCCGCCGACGACGTCCGGATTTTGACGCCGCGCCAGCAGCTCGAGCGGATCACCGAGTTGCTGGAGGCGAAGAATCGGCTCGACGCCCAGCTGGCGCGTTCGGTGCGGGCCGCGGAGCTTCAGCAGGCATCCGAGGACGACGGAGTGAAGTCGATGCGGTCGTGGCTCGTGGGCCACGGTCGGCTCAGCCCTGCCGCGGCTGGGCAGCTGGTCCGCAACGGCCGGGCGCTGGACCACCTGCCGGCCCTCGCGGCCGCCTTCGCCGACGGCGCCGTCACGGCCGAACAGGTGGCGGTCGTCGCGCCGGTCGTGAAGGAGAACCGGCGGACGGCGGCGCTCGACCAGGGCATCGATCTCGCTGAGGTCGACCGCATCCTCGCGACCGTCGCCGCTGAACGCGCTATCCAGCAGCTGGCCCGGGTCGTGCACCACTATCTGTCCCGGCTGGATCCCGACGGGCCTGAACCTGATCCCACGGACGAGCGGTCGCTGACCCTCTCGAAGTTCTCCGACGGCACGGTCGCCGTGCACGGCCAGCTCGACGCGGTCGGCGGGGAAAAATTGCAGGCGGCTCTGGAGGCGATCACCCAAGCCGACCGGCCGAAGGGCGACCGGCGGACCCGCGCCCAGCAGCTCGCCGACGCCATCGTCCAGCTGGCCGACAACCAGCTGGCTTCCGGCGAGCTCCCCTTCTTGCGCACGGTCAAGCCCACCGTCGTCGTCACGGTCCCGGCAACCGACCTGTCCGACCCGGCCACCGGCTCGGCCGCGGCGGCCACCGGCTTCGGCGGCCTCATCTCGGCCGCGAAGGCGCGGGCACTGGCCTGCGACGGCAGCATCACCCCCGTCGTCATCGACGAGCACGGGATGCCGCTCAACGTGGGCCGCACCAAGCGGGTCGTGCCGCCGCACCTCCGCAAGGCCGTCGAGCTGCGCGACGAAGCCTGCGTCTTCGCCGTCTGCGGAGCCCCGAAGTACTGGTGCGACGTCCATCATCTTGTGCACTGGCTCTTCGGCGGGGAGACCTCGCTGGAGAACTCAGCGTTGCTGTGCGAGCGGCACCACACGAAGGTGCATCACGGGTTCCGGGTCGAGCGAGATCCCAGCGGGCGATGGCGAACGTTTCGGCCCGATGGCAGCGAGATCGTCATCGGCACGCCCGTCCTGTCGGAAGCCGGCCTGCCCTACCGCTGACCGGGGCTTGCAACGACGGGAAAGACAAGAGGGGCCGTCGACCGCGCGATCAGGCGGTGAGCGGCTCGCGTCGCTGGAGGCGGAGCCGACGGCGCTCGCGCTCGGACAGGCCGCCCCAGATGCCGAACCGCTCGTCGCTGGTGAGCGCGAACTCCAGGCACTCGGCGCGCACGTCACAGCCGGTGCAGACGCGCTTGGCCTCGCGGGTGGAGCCGCCCTTGTCCGGGAAGAAGGCCTCGGGGTCGGTCTCGGCGCACAGTGCCTGCAGCCGCCAGGCGTTGTCGTCGTCGGAGCCCGCGGTCCACGGCAGCGACGGCATCGGCTCGGGGGCGGCGGAGAAGTCGCTGACGAGGGTCAGGAGGGGGTGGGAGAAGGAAGACACGGGAAAGCTCTCCAGGGGAAGTGGGAGACGGTGGTCTGTACCGAGGGGTACTGCTCAGCTGCTGTCCGTGACGTTATGCGGCCTCGGACATAGTCGGCTCCGGCAGATGTACAACGAAACGGTCACGTCCGGTTGGCGGTTTGTGTCGACTTGTCTATGAGACGGGCGGAGCGACCCTCGGCGGCCGGCGTCGCGTGGACAGCGGACGGTCATCGGATCCGGACTCCTTCGGCTCCTGGTTCCCTGCCCACGGTTGACGCGGCCCCTCGCGGGGCACCGAAAGCAGGAATCGATCAGATCAGAAGGAGGCCGGACATGGCAGGGATGATCCGCAAGCTCATCGCCTCGGGCGTCGCAGCACGCCTCATCCAGGAGGCCCGCAAGCCGCACAACCAGGCCAAGATCAAGCAGGCCATCGCGGACTTCCAGAACAAGCGCGGCGGCGGTTCCCGCCCCGGCAGCACCCCCCGGTACTGACCGACACCTTTCGCCTTCCCGCCGAGGGGAGCGACCACGACCCGCTGTCCGGACACCTCGTCCGGGCGGGGTCGGTCCGTCTCCAAGGCCGGGGTTGCGGTCGATGGGGTGAACCCGGCCGGCGCAGGGTTGGCCGTCCCGGGTGCGGGCACGCAACCAGGTTCCCGATGAAGGAGGCGACCATGGGTCTGCTCAGCAAGCTCACCAAGGCCGGCGTGGCCAAGAAGGTCATCGACGAGGGCCGCAAGCCCGAGAACCAGCGCAAGATCAAGAGCATGGTCTCGAGCTTCACGAACAAGAACAAGGG
>JALYMS010000310.1 GCA_030773535.1 Actinomycetota bacterium
TGCGCCCGACACACCCCGCCCTGACCCCGCCCATGAGGAGGAGCCCTGTGCAGTTCGGCCGTTGGTACGAGGAGTTCGAGGTCGGGGCGACGTACAAGCACTGGCCTGGCAAGACGGTCACCGAGTATGACGACCACCTGTTCTGCCTGCTCACGATGAACCACCATCCGCTGCACATGGACGCGAACTACGCGGAGAACACCACCGACTTCGGCAAGAACGTGGTGGTCGGCAACTACATCTACTCGCTGCTGCTCGGCATGAGCGTCCCCGACGTCTCGGGCAAGGCCATCGCCAACCTGGAGATCGAGTCGCTCCGGCACGTCGCCCCCACCTTCCACGGCGACACGATCTACGGCGAGACCACGGTTCTCGACAAGACCGAGTCCAGGTCCAAGGACGACCGCGGGATCGTCTACGTCGAGACCATCGGTTACAAGCAGGACGGCACGATCGTCTGCATCTTCCGCCGCAAGGTCATGGTGCCCCGGCGCTCCTACGGCGAGGCGCGCGGCGGCGAGCAGCCGGCTCGCCCGGAGCCGGCCCCGCGCTGAAGCCGGTTCGGACATGACGGATCACTGCGGCAGGACGCCCCACTCGCGGAGCGTCTCCACCAGGTGGGGCGTGCACTCCAGCCCGGCCAGGACGGCGGCGTCGGCGAACACCACATCGACGGCGTCGTCCCCGGCGACGGGCGCGTCGGCCGGGACGTCGAGGGTGCACGCGAGGTCCAGCACGTCGTACACGACGCCGTCCCCCTGGATGCGCACTCGCCCGACTGGACCGCCGGCCCGCACCGACAGGCCGGTTTCTTCGCGCACCTCCCGCTCGATCGCCTGCTCCGGCGATTCACCCTCCTCGACCCGGCCGCCGGGCAGCGACCACCGTCCGCGGTGCGGATCCCGGCCCCGGCGGACCAGGAGCAGCCGACCCCTGTCGTCGTGGACGACGGCGCCCACGCAGGCAACGACCAGTGGCGACGGCCCCAAATCGCCCGCCTCGTCCATGCGCCGCAGACTACGCAGCATCTTCGTGCAGCTCGGCTGTCCACGGCAGCCACTGCCCGGATCTCGGCTTGACGATCGCGCCCGGCCACAGGACGGTGTTGCCCGATGAGTGCGTCGCCGGTCTGCCCACGCTGCGGCGAGCCGTTGGTCGTCCGCCCCGGGTCCTCGGCCCAGGCGTGGTGCCACGTCCACGGCGCAGTCACGCCGCTCCATCACACGGTGCTCGTGGCCCACGACGCCATCTCTGCGGTGACTGCCGACGCGCGGGTACCGGCCTGGGTGCCCGACCCCATGCCGGCCGGCTGGTCAGTCACCGGGTTGGCCTGGGGCGGGGAACCCGGCGCGCGGGCCATCGTCGTCGACTGCGCCGGTCCGGCTCCGCTCGGTGGTTCGGCGGAGCTCGTCCTCGTCGCCGAGGAACCGGGCACCGGACTCGGGTGCGGATATGCCGGGCTGCCGGGACTCGACCCTGGCGACGTCATCGACGGGCCGTCGTCGGTCGACGTCAAGGCGGCTAGTCAGCACGCGCCGTTGTGGGCGGTGCCGACCTCCGACGACCGGGCTGCCTTCGTCGGGGAGGCCTACGGCGTCTGGCTGTGGCTGGTCATGTGGCCGATGAACGCGGCGTGGCTCCTGGCCGAGCAGCTGGAGCTCCTCGACCTGCGCGACCGGATCTATCCCGACCTCCCCCTGGGCCCGCCGAGCGAGCACCTGCTGCCCGGCTCGTAACCGGAACCTCGCGGGCTCCTCGGGGCCCGGCGCGTCGCCGGTGGGACCGCTGGGACCTGTGTTACCCATGGGACGAAGCAGTCCGCCGCACCCGAGCGGACTCCGTCCCGCGGGCCCCGGCGCAGTCGGGATCCCGTCCGCACGAGCACCCACGGAGGTGGCGGTGAACCTCAAGAAGGTCGTCACCTGGCTGGTCGTCGCTTTCGTCGTCTTCTACGTGATCCAGGCGCCCGAGGCATCGGCCGAGATCGTCCGCAACGCGGGCACTGCGCTAGGGAGCGCGGCGACGTCCCTCGCTGCCTTCGTCGGCTCCCTCGTCTAGCGCGCCGTGACCGAGGCGGCGGAGCCCCGCCCGCGCGGGGCGGCGCGATGACCGGTACACCGGCGGCAGGGCTGCCCTCCCGTGCCAGCAAGGACGCCGCAAAGTACCTGCTGGAGGACGAGGAGCCCGTCCTCACCAAGCGCCGCCACTGGGCGGTGCTGATCGAGCCGACGGCGAAGTTCGTGCCGGCCTTCGTCGCCGGTGGGTGGTTGTTCCTGCTCGACCCCGAGAACCGGGTGACCAGCAGCGTCGGCCTCGTCGTCCTCGTGGTCGCGCTGGGCTACTACGGGCTGCGCGTCGCCGAGTGGTGGATGCGGCACTTCATCGTCACTCGGCGGCGGGTGCTGCTCACCTCGGGCGTCATCGTCCGCACGGTGACGCTCCTGCCGTTGCGCCGGATCACCGACCTCACCTGGCAGGAGACGCTGCTCGGCCAGCTGCTGGGCTACGGCACCTTCCGGTTCGAGTCCGCGGGCCAGGACCAGGCCCTCCGCCACCTCACCTTCATGCCGGACGCCCAGGGGCTCTACCGGGAGGTCAGCCGGCTGCTCTTCAGCAGCGACTACGGCGGAGCCGCATCGGCCGGCGACGACGAGGGCAACCCGGAACCACCCCCGCCCCGGCCGGCCCCCCGGCCGGAACAGGGTCGTCGCGACACCGAGCCGATCCCTCCGCTGCCCCCGCGGCAGGCGTGAGCCCGTCCCGCGCGGTGCGCCGGAACGCGGTGCGGCAGGCTGGGCCGCGATGCTGATCGACCTGCACACCCATTCCTCGGTCTCGGACGGCACCGAGACCCCGGCCCAGCTCCTGGCCACGGCACGGGCCGCCGGGCTGGACGTCGTCGCGCTCACCGACCACGACACCACCGATGGCTGGGCGGCGGCGGCAGCATCCCGGCCCCGCGGGCTGACCGTGGTCCCCGGCATGGAGCTGTCCTGCCGCTGGTTCCCGGGAGACGACCGGCCGATCAGCGTCCATCTCCTGGCGTACCTGTTCGACCCCGAGCACCCCGGGCTGATGAGCGAGCGCGCCCGGCTCCGCGAGGAGCGGCTGGGCCGCGGCGAACGGATCGCGGTCGCGCTCGCAGCCGCCGGGTACCCCATCACCTGGGAGGGCATCGTCGAGGCCAGCGAGGGCGGCGTCGTCGGCCGGCCGCACATCGCCCGGGCCCTCGTCGACGCCGGTGCGGTCGAATCGGTCGACCACGCCTTCGCCACCCTGCTCCACCCGCGCAGCCCGCACTACGTCCCGAAGGTGGACACCGACGTCCGGGAGGGCATCGCGCTGGTACGGGCGGCCGGCGGGGTGCCGGTCTTCGCGCACGGCCGGGCGTCCAAGCGGGGCCGGGTCGTCGACGACGCAGCCATCGCCGCCATGGCCGACGCCGGCCTGCTGGGCCTCGAGGTCGACCATCCGGACCACAGCCCGGCGGAGCGGGACCACCTGCGGGGCCTGGCCGACGATCTGGGTCTCATCCGCACCGGGTCCAGCGACTACCACGGCACGAACAAGACGACGCAGATCGCCCTCTGCACCACCGACCCCGACCAGTTCGAGGCGCTGCTGGCGGCCGGCACCGGGAGCGCGTCCTACCGCGACTGAACCGGGATCGTCGGCACCCGCGGCTACCGTGGCCGGCATGACCGTCGGCGGGCAGTCCTCCCAGCTGGAGATGCCCGGCATGCCACGCCGGCTCTTCTCGGCGACGCCCAGCAAGCTGGCCGCCTTCGCCGACTGCCCCCGCCGCTACCGGCACGCCTATGTCGACCGCCCGACCCCCGCCCGGGGCCCGGCGTGGGCGCACAACACGGTGGGGGCCGCGGTGCACGCCGCGCTCCGCTCGTGGTGGGACCTCCCGGTCGAGCGGCGCACGCCGGCCGCCGCCCGGCAGTTGCTCTATACCGCCTGGTCGCAGAACGGCTTCCGCGACGCCGACCAGGCCGGCCGGTGGCGCGCCCGGGCCGCCGGCTGGTTGACCGACTACGTCGCCGGCCTCGACCGCACCGACGAGCCGATCGGCAACGAGCGGACGGTGGGCGCCACGACCGAGCGGCTGGCGCTCTCCGGCCGAGTGGACCGGATCGACCGCCGCGGCGACGAGCTGGTGGTGGTCGACTACAAGACCGGCCGGAGCGTGTGCACCGACGACGAGGCCCGCGGATCGCCGGCGCTGGCCGTCTACGTCCTGGGCGTCCGCCGAACGTTGCGCCGGCCGTGCAGCCGGGTGGAGCTGCACCACCTGCCCACCGGCACCGTCGCGTCCTTCGAGCACACCGACCGATCCCTCGCCAACCACGTCCGCCGCGCCGAGGACATCGCCGTCGACATCACTCAGGCCACCGAGGCGCTGGCGGCGGGGGAGGACCCGGACGCCGCCTTCCCGGCGGTGCCGGGCACCCAGTGCAGCTGGTGCGACTTCCGGCCCAGCTGCCCGACCGGCCGAGCCGCCGTCCCGGGGCGGGAGACGTGGAGCTTCCTCGCCGAGGAGGACGCCCCCACCTGATCCGGCTCAGGCCGCCGGCGTCTCAGCCACCCGCGCGTACCCGGCCCGCACGATCGGCGACCAGCGCGCCCGCTCCGGCACCGCGAGCAGCGCCGTCCGAAAGGCCCGCAACGCACCGGTCGCCGCTGTGTCGGTGAGCGAGAAGCCCGGCATGGAGAACATCTGCCGCGCCCACACCGGCAGCGTGGCGAAGCCCAGCGACACGAAGGTGCCCCACGCCGGCCGGGCCGGCGTCAGCACCTGCACCCAGCCCTTCATCGGCGGCACGAACAGCCGGCGCACACCGTCGGAGGCGGCCGGTGTCAGCGCCAGCGACGGGCGGATCCGGTCGAAGTAGGCGTCCAGGTCGGCCACTGAGCGGGGAGCGAGATCCTCCGGCACACCCACCAGCCGGGCCGCCGCCAGCTGCTCCAGCACGTAGGTGTCGGCGTCCTCGTCCGACAGTGGCAGACCGGCCCGCCGGGCCGTGGACAGCAGCGAGTCGACCGCGGAGTTGTGCACCCACAGCAGCAGGTCGGGGTCGTCGACGCGGTAGGCCCGGCCGCTGGTCTCCTCGACCCCGGAAAGTTTCCGGTGGTAGCCGCGCACCCGCGCGGCCATCCGCCGCGCCTCCGTGCGGGTGCCGAAGGTGATGGTCTCCATGTACTGGCCCGTGCGGGTCATCCGCATCCACCACTCGTCGCGGAAGCCGGCGGAGTTGCGCGCCACGCCGTCCATGGCAACCGGGTGCAGCGCCTGCAGCATCAGCGCCCGCAGCCCGCCGACTGCATAGCTGGGGTCGCTGTGGATCCGCCAGGTGACGCTGTCCGGCCCGTAGAAACCGAGCCGGTCCTCCTCCTCGGTCCACTCGTCGGGCGAGGGCAGCGGCGCCAGCGCCGGACGCTCGCTCACGACTGCACCGCCGCGTCGGCCCAGAAGTCGAGCAGCACCGCGACCGTCCGGAGCGGGTTCTCCACGGCGGGGGAGTGGATCGCGTTGTCGATCACCTCGTGGCGGGCCCCCAGCCGCTGGGCCATGTCGGCCTGGACGTGCGGCAGCCAGGCGTCGTCGGCCTCGCCGTGGGCGACCAGCAGGGGCACCCCGGCCCCGGCCAGCTCGGTCACCCGGTCGGGTTCGGTGAGCATCGCCTCGGCCATGCCGCGCAGGCCCGCCTCCGAGTTGCGCAGGAATCTCTGCCCGTAGAACTCGCGGGTGGGCGCCGGAACCGACTGCGCACGGGGGTCGGTCATCGCGACCTGCTCGAGGGTCTGGTGGACCAGGGCGACACCGCCCAGGTCGAGCAGCGGACCCAGGTGGTCGAGCAGGTCGGCCCGCCGCCCGGTGAGCTTCGAGGGCCCCGACCCGAGCAGGGTGAACGAGGTGAACAGCGCCGGCTCGGCCAGCACCGCTGCCCGGGTGACCAGTCCACCGAAGCTGTGCCCGAGCAGGTGCAGCGGCTCGCCGGTCTCCTCGCGCAGCACCCGGGCGACCGCAACGACGTCCTGGCCCAGCTCGGCCACCGAGTAGGCCGCGGGGTCGTCGGGGCCCGGCGACTCGTACTGCCCCCGCTGGTCGAGCGCGACGACCCGGTAGCCGGCCTCGGCGAGCGGCGCCAGCAGCGGCGCGAAGTCCTCCTTGCTCCCGGTGTACCCGGCCACGAACAGCGCGGTGCCACGCACCGCCTCCCCGCCGGTGTCCAGGGCGGCGAGCGGACCGGCGCGTCCCGGGAAGGTGCGACGGGCCGCGTCGTGGGCGGCGAGCTGGCGGAGGTCGTCCGGTGCAATGGCGAGAGGCACGGAGTCGGGACCGCCGGGCAGGACCATGGTCCCTAGTGAACCCCGGTTCTTCCGGCCGTGCCGCCGGCGGCTCCCAGCGCCGTCAGCGGAGGACGAGCACCCGGTCGGGCAGCCGGTAGACGACGGCGTCCCCCAGCACCGCGGCCGCTCCGCCCTCGGGAAGGCCGGTGGTGGCGGAGCGGGCGAGCGTGCTGCCGGTGGCCGGGTCCCGGAGCACGAAGCCGTCCGCCTCGGGCACCGGAAGCGGAGCGGCCGGGTCCGCGGACTCCTCCGGGGATGCCGGCACGCCGAGCGCCGGGATGGACCACAGCGAGCGACCGGACGCGGCATCGAGGGCGGTCAGCGTGCCGGCAGCCCGGACCAGCGAGACGGCGCCCGCGGACACCTGCTGCACGTCGGGGCCGGCGCCCGCCGGCACCGGCACCCGGGCCACCACGCTGCCGTCAGCCGCGGACAGGCCCTGGAACTCGTCGTCGACCAGGACGCCGACGAGCCCGTCGGCACCGACCAGCCGGACGTCCGCGCCTTCGCGGACCGGCAGGTCCCGGCTCCAGTGGGCGTTGCCCTCGAAGCCGTCGAGCAGCCGGAGCTGCGGGTCGACCGAGCCGCTGCAGCGCTGCAGGACGGCGACCCCCGCCGACCCGACCTCGGTCCCTAGCAGCCTGCAACCGTCGGGCGGGGCGTAGCGCCAACGGAGGGTGTTGCCGGTGGGGTCGAGCGTCACCAGGCCGGTGGGGCTGGTGGCCAGCACGATCCGGTCGGTCGAGTCGAGGGTGGCGTCCCTGCGGAAGTCGACGCTGCGCGTCCATCTGCGCACGCCGGTGCCGGCGTCCAGTGCGACCGCCTCGTCGCAGCGGTCCTCGGTGCGGAAGACGGCCACCGCGACGCCGTCGGTGGCGGTGAGCCCGCACAGGCGCGCGTTGGCGCGGGTGTAGTGCCACGCCTCCGCGCCGGTGGCCGGCTCCAGGGCCTGCACCCCGGAATCGGAGCCGACCAGGACGCGACCGCCCTCGACGACGCTCTCGGGTAGCGGCCCGCCGGCAGCGGACCACTCCTCGGAGACGGCTGCGGCCGGCGTCCCCGAGGGG
>JALYMS010000311.1 GCA_030773535.1 Actinomycetota bacterium
TACTCCCTTGACCGGGAATGGCGCTTCAACTACGTGAACGCCGAGGCCGAACGGCTGCTGGGCCGGTCCCGCGAGGAGCTCCTCGGACGCAACGTCTGGGAGCTGTACCCGGCCGCCGTGGGCAGCGTCTTCGACCGCGAGTACCGCGCCGCGGTGAGCAGCGGCCGGACGCGGGTCTTCGAGGCCTACTACCAGCCGCTGGACGGCTGGTACGAGCTCCGGGTGTGGCCGAGCCCGGACGGACTGTCGGTGTACTTCCTGGACATCACCGAGCGCCGGGCGGCGGAGGAGCGTGCGCGGCGCAGCGCGGCCCGACTGACCCTGGTGGCTGAGGTCAGCGCGCTCCTCACGGCAAACCTCGGCTCAGGAGTGCGAGAGGGCGCCGCCAGTAGGCAGGTCGCCGAGGCGCTCGTGCCCGAGCTGGGCGACTGGTCGGTCGTCGTGCTCCTGGAGGAGGACGGTCGCATTCGCGACTACGGGACGTGGCACCGGGACCCGGCTGCGCGACCGCTCGTCGCCCGGTACCTGGAGCTTCGGCTGTCGTCGTACCAGCCGACCCCGGAGCTGGCGCAGGCCCTTGCCTCGGGCCAGTTGATGGTGATCCCCGACCTCACGCAGCTGGCGGCGCAGAACCTCCCGCAGGGGGAGGCCCGCGAGCTCTTCGACCGGTTGGCCCCGCGGTCGGCCGCCATGCTGCCCCTCACCGCCCGCGGTCGGGTGCTGGGCGCCGTCACGCTGTACGGCGGTGCCGAACGTCCGCCCATGGACGCCGAGGACATCGCGGCGGCGCGGGAGGTGGCCGACCGCGTCGCCCTGGCCCTGGACAACGCGCGGCTCTACGAGCAGCAGCGCCGGATCGCCGAAGGTCTGCAGCGCAGTCTGCTGACCGCACCGCCAGAACCCGACCACGCCGAGATCGTGGTGCGGTACCGGCCGGCCATGGAGGCGGCCCAGGTCGGGGGCGACTGGTACGACGCCTTCGTCCAGCCGTCGGGCGCAACGGTGCTGGTCATCGGGGACGTCGTCGGGCACGACACGGAGGCGGCAGCGGCCATGGGGCAGCTGCGCGGCATGCTGCGCGGATTGGCTACCGGGACGGCGTGACGCCTGCCGGGATCCTCGGCGAACTCGACGCCGCCATCCACGGTCTGGCCATGCGGACTATGGCGACCGCCGCCATCGCACGGGTCGAGCAGACCCCGGAGGAACGGGCCGCCGGACTGACCCGGCTGCGCTGGTCCAACGCTGGGCATCCGCCACCCCTGCTGCTGCACTCCGACGGCCGGATCGAGGAACTTGCCGGCGAGCGGGCGGAGCTGATGCTCGGGGTGGATGCTTCGGCGGGGCGCGCCGACTCGGTGGTCACGGTCACCCGGGATCGACCTTGTTGCTCTACACCGACGGACTGGTCGAGGGCCGGAAGCTGCCGCTGGACGAGGGCACCGCGCGCCTGCGCTCGGTGCTGGCCGAGCTCGCCGACGAGCCGCTGGCCGACCTCTGTGACGCGGTGATCGAACGGCTGCAGCCCGAAGGCCTCCAGGACGACGTGGCCCTGGTGGCGATCCGGCTGCACCGGCAGGACCGGCCGCCTCCCGTGGCGGCCCGCCCTGAGCGGGTTCCGCCCGCGACCGGCTGGGAGTAGCTCGCTCCTCGGTGCCGGTCGGCTCTCAGTGCCGGGGAAGCAGCGCCCAGACGTGCTTGTGCCCGTTGCTGACGTGCCACCCGTGCTCTGTGGACAGCTCGGCGATGAGGTAGAGGCCGAGGCCACCCTCGCTCGGGTCCCGGCCGACCGCCGGCGCGGGCGGGGCGCTCGTCGCCGAGTCCGACACCTCCAGCAGATAGGAGTCCTCGACCAGTCGGACGGTGGCCTCGACGGAGCCCCCGCCGTGGCGGAGGGCGTTGGAGGCCATCTCGTCCAGGGCGAGGATCAGCTGATCGAGGAGGTCAGGGTCCATCGGTTCAGCGGCGGGACCGGTCGCGTAGCGGCGGAGCTCGGCGCGGATCCGGGGCAGTTCCGCGACCTCGCGCAGCTTCCAGTTGAGGGCGGCGGACCCCTCCGGTGGGGACGCGGACGGCCAGATCGGCCCAGCCGCCTGCCCTGTCACGTGGGGTCCCCTAGCACTCGGGCCACCGCGCAGGATGGCCGGACGAACAATCTCGTATGCGTCTGCGAGCACGCTCCCAAACCTCCTGCGATGCGAGTCACCCGTCGGGGGCGACGGCCGCCCGCGCCGCGCGCAGGTCAGCCGGCGAGCTCGGCCAGCCGAACCACGGTGTTCCAGTTGCGGGCCGTTCCGGGCCGGCCGAGCAGCCGGTCCCACTTCCAGGAGGCCAGCGGTGTGTTCTGGATACCGTCGGGCAGCCACAGGTAGAGCTCGCGGCCACGGACCAGGTAGTCGCCACGCTCGGCGGGCGGGAGCGCGTCCACCCGGGCGGGGTCGGGCGGGTCGGACATGAACGTGACCAGATAGCGGGCCGGGTCGGTCGCCACGGTGGCGAAGGGATCGCCGGCCACGACCGCTGCCATGTCGGGGCCGGTGCGGACCACGACAGGGACGTCGAAGCCGAATTCGCCGCTGATGGCCTCGGTGAGATCCGCGGCGAGCGACTGCTCCGGAAGGGGACTGTCGAGGACGACGTTGCCGCTGCGCAGATGTGTGCGGACCTCGCCGTACCC
>JALYMS010000312.1 GCA_030773535.1 Actinomycetota bacterium
CCCGTCACCCACGGGGGTGAACCTGCGTCGCAGGGCCTACAGCCCCCTCCTCGACGGGCCGACTCCCATCGCATGGCGATCAACGTCCTCGATGTCCGCGACACCTTCGCAGCGCCGCGCATCCGCGTGCCCGCGCTGCGGATGGTCGCGACCGGGTCGACGTCGTCCGCCCGCCGCCTGCCGGCCACCGTGCTGGCGGCCGGCCTGATCGCGATCATCGAGGCGGTCGCCTTGGTGGCCCTCGCCGTCAGCGGCATCGACGGTGCGCTCACCTCCACGCGCCCCGCCGGTTGGGTCCTGGCCCTGGCGCTCACCGTGCTGTCCGGCTGGGTGGTGCTGTGCGCCGGCGGTGGCGCGGGCCTCATCGAGGGCACCGGCCGCACGCTGCTGGTGGGCCTCGCCGGCGCGGAGATCGTCCTCGGGTCGGTCCTGCTCGTGGTGGCCACCGTCGCTCCGGTGTTCTCGCCCCCCGCGGGCCTGCCCCTTCCCGCGGTGGCGCTGGTCGCCCTCGCGGTCCCGGTGGGCAAGGTGCTGCTCGCCGGCGCCCCGTCGGCCCGCCAGTGGGTGGCCGATGGTCCTCGCACCCGGGAGCGGCGGCCCGACCCGGTCGCCGCCCACCGGCTGCTGGCGACGCTGACCCTCGGCGTCATCGGCGTCTCGCTCGCCGCCCTGGCCGTGCTGGCCCCAGCCCAGGCACCGCAGGGCGGCCCCGGCGCCGTCGCGTCCAGCGTCGTCGTCTACACCAACGACTGACCCCCGGTCCCTGGGCGCGCGCCGAACGGCTCCGACGGCGCCCCCTAGGCTCGGGCCGTGACGAATCGGCACATCCTGACCGCCGTGGCCTGGCCCTACGCCAACGGCCCGCGACACATCGGGCACGTCTCGGGCTTCGGCGTCCCCTCCGACGTCTTCAGCCGCTACCACCGCATGGCCGGGGACAAGGTCCTCATGGTGAGCGGCACCGACGAGCACGGGACGCCGATCACCGTGGCCGCCGATGCCGAAGGCGTGTCACCGCGGGAGATCGCCGACCGCAACAACCGGATCATCGTGAACGACCTCGCGGGCCTCGGGCTCAGCTACGACCTGTTCACGCGGACGACGACGGCGAACCACGCCGGAGTGAGCCAGGAGATCTTCCTCGGGCTGCTCAAGAACGGCTACGTCTTCCCGAAGACCACGCTGGGCGCGATCAGCCCCTCGACCGGGCGCACGCTGCCCGACCGCTACATCGAGGGCACCTGCCCCATCTGCGGGTACGACGGCGCGCGCGGGGACCAGTGCGACAACTGCGGCAACCAGCTCGACCCGACCGACCTGATCAACCCGGTGAGCCGGATCAACGGCGAGACGCCGAAGTTCGTCGAGAGCGAGCACTACTTCCTCGACCTGCCCGCGTTCACCCGTGCGCTGGGCGACTGGCTGGCCACCCGGAAGAGCTGGCGCCCCAACGTCCTCAACTTCAGCGTGAACCTCCTCGACGACCTCAAGCCGCGCAGCTACACCCGCGACATCGACTGGGGCGTGCCGGTGCCGCTGGACGGCTGGCGCGACCGGCCCGACAAGCGCATCTACGTGTGGTTCGACGCCGTCGTCGGTTACCTCTCGGCGTCGATCGAGTGGGCCCGCCGCTCGGGCGACCCGGAGGCGTGGCGGCAGTGGTGGCAGACGCCGGACTCCGACGCCTACTACTTCATGGGCAAGGACAACATCGTCTTCCACTCCGAGATCTGGCCCGCCCAGCTGCTCGGCTACAACGGCGAGGGCGACAAGGGCGGCACCAACGGCTCGCTCGGCCGGCTCAACCTGCCCACCGAGGTCGTCTCCAGCGAGTTCCTGACGATGGAGGGACGGAAGTTCTCCTCCTCCCGGCAGGTTGTCATCTACGTCCGCGACTTCCTGGCCCGCTACGACGCCGACGCGCTGCGCTACTTCATCGCCGTTGCGGGGCCGGAGAACCAGGACACCGACTTCACCTGGGCTGAGTTCCTGCGCCGCAACAACGACGAACTGGTGGCCGGCTGGGGCAACCTGGTCAACCGCACGGTGTCCATGGCCGCCAAGAACGTCGGTGGGATCCCCACGCCGGGCGAGCGGACCGCAGACGACCAGGCGCTGCTGGCCACGACGTCCGGCGCGTTCGCCCCGATCGGCGAGCTGCTCTCGCGCAACCGGCAGAAGGCCGCGATCGGCGAGGCGATGCGCGTCGTCGCCGACGCCAACAAGTACCTGTCGGACCAGGCGCCGTGGAAGCTCAAGGAGGACCCGGCGCGCCGCGACACCGTGCTCCACACGGCGCTGCAGGCGATCAAGGACTGCAACACCCTGCTGACGCCGTTCCTCCCGCACTCGGCGCAGACGGTGCACGAGCTGCTCGGTGGCACCGGCGTCTGGTCGGGTCGGCCGCGGATCGAGGAGGTCACCGACCTCGACGACGGCTCGCCGTACCCGATCATCACCGGGCGCTACGACGAGGGACAGGCCGGCTGGGGCTCGACCCCGTTGCCGCCCTCGGGCACGCCGCTGGCTCCGCCGACGCCGATATTCACGAAGCTCGACGAGTCGATGGTCGCCGAGGAGCTGGCCCGGCTGGAGGACGGCCGTTCGTGAGGGCCGAAAGCGCGCTCGTGGCCCCTGTGGGCGGGTCGTGAGCCGGTCGGCGTCCTCCCGCGCCAACCGCAGGGGCGAGCCGCCGCCGTCACCGGAGCCGCTGCCCTCCCCGGCGCTGGACAGCCACACCCACCTCGACATCGTCCTGGGGGAGCGGCCGGCGGGGGACGAGCACGGCGAGTGGGCGTCGGACGAGGACGTCGACGCAGAGATCGCCGCCGCCGCCGCGGTGGGCGTGCCCCGGCTGGTGCAGGTCGGCGTGGACGTGCGGTCGTCCCGGTGGTCGGCCGCTCTGGCCGCCCGGCACCCCAACGTCCTCGCCGCGGTGGCCGTGCACCCCAACGAGGCCGGCGCCGGGGCGGCGGGCGACGACGCCCTCGCCGAGATCGACCGGCTGGCCGCGCTGCCACGGGTGCGCGCCGTCGGGGAGACCGGGCTGGACCGGTACCGCACCGGCCCGGAGGGCTGGGCGGCGCAGGAGGCCTCGTTCCGCGCGCACATCCGGATCGCGGCGGAACGCGGCGTGGCCCTGGTCATCCACGATCGGGACGCCCACGAGGAGATCCTCCGCGTGCTGGACGACGAGGGTGCGCCGGAATCCGTGGTGATGCACTGCTTCTCCGGTGATCCGGCCTTCGCCGATGCGTGCGTGCAGCGGGGCTTCGTGCTGTCCTTCGCCGGCACGCTGACCTTCGGCAACGCCGGCTACCTCCGGGAGGCCGCCGCCCGCACCCCGGTCGGCCAGCTCCTCGTCGAGACCGATGCCCCGTTCCTGACGCCGGTGCCGCATCGGGGCCGGCCCAACGCCTCGCGTCTGGTGCCCCACACCGTCCGCGCCCTGGCCGAGGTGACCGGCGTCGAACTGGACGAGCTGTGCCAGACCCTCACCGCGACGGCGGAACGCGTCTTCGGCACCTGGGAAGTGAGCTAGTAGAGCCGGGGACGGGCCGGCGCGGAGCTGGGAAATCGGGGACGGACTGGTCACGCCGAGTGGGCCCCGGAGGGGTCCGCGCAGGCGCGACGCAGCGGCTCAGCGCAGCTAGGGACGGCACGTGGCCGCGGTGTCCTCCGGAGGAGGACAATAGGCACCGTGGGTCGCCTCATCGCCGTCATCCTCTTCATCGCCGTGCTCGTGCCCGGTGTCCTGCTGGCCCGTGCGTGGTGGCTCGCCGCCGGGCGCCGGGCGGTCGCGGCCGCGGCGGTGGAGTTCGCGGAGCCGACGCCGGAAGGTGCGGCCACCTTGCAGCGCCAGGCGCAGCACGGTCGGCGAGTGCGGCTCCTGGGTCTGCTCCTGGGGATCGCAGGCGTCATCGGCAGCGTCGTCCTGCTCGCCGAGGCCTCGGTCTTCCTGTGGGCGCCCGTGCTGGCCGGTGCCCTGCTGGCCGGTGTCGTGGTCGGCGAGGCGACCCGTCCCCGGCCCCGCTGGCGGACCGCCACCCCGACCCGCCGACCGCGGCGGGCCGAGCTGATCTCGCCCTGGCTGGTCTGGGTCATGCGCGCGGTGGCGGCCGCCGCGGTGGTGGCCGCCATCGGCCTGTGGCGCGCCGAGGAGCTGTCCACCCCGGCCGCCGGCGCGGCGCTGATCGTCCCTGCCGTCGCCTGGCTGCTGGCCGAGATCGCACTGCTGCGCACGGTCGTCCGTCCGCTGCCGGCCGAGGGCGCCGACGTGCCGGTGGACGAGGCGCTGCGGACGTGGACCGCGCATCTCGTGGTGGCCGCCACGAGCGTCCTCGCGCTCGTTCCGCTCGGGGCGTTGCTGCTGGTGGCGGGGATCGACCCGGATCGGGTGACGGAGGGCTACGACCTGCTGCCGGTCGCTCTCGTCGCCGGGGGCTTCTCGGCTCTCGCCGCGGCCATCGCGGTGGCCGGCTTCCTGCTCACCTGGCTCCGGCCGATCAGGTCCGACGCCCGCGCCCTCGCCGGCTGAGCTCCAGGCGCACGGGAAGTCGTAGACCCCACGTCGTGCCCGGTCGACGGCCGCATCATGCTGTGCCCTTGATCACAGAGTGACAGCCGAGAACGTTTCCGCACCACTGACCACACGCGGCACGTCCGTCACTGAGCGTTCGGGCGCGCCCACGCGCTGGCATCAGCGCCGATGCTTCACTCGCTGCGCACCGGTGGCCGCACGTACCGAGTTCGTTATCGTGTCGTGACCGACAGCCGGGGTGGAGACCTATCCGGGCGGCGTTCCCGGCCGGAGCAGGCGTTCCGGCAGGCGCTTCCAGGGTGGCTTCCGACGAGTAGCCGCTCCAAAGGCGGCCCGCCCGTTCTCCTGGCCGGACTCCGTGACCCTGTGGAAGTGTTGTGCGCCGCTCTCTCCAGCTCAGCCTGTTCGCCGTCGTCCTCCTTGGACTGGTCGGCGGTTCCCTTGCCTTCTTCCTCGCCCAGAAGTCCGTGCGGCTCACCGTCGACGGCCAGCTGCGGACCGTCGGCACGTACGCCTCGACGGTGGCAGAGATGCTGGAGGAGGAGGGGCTGGAGCCAGCCGAGCACGACGTGCTGCTGCCCCGCGCGGAACAGGCCCTCGCCGACGGCGACACGGTCGTCCTCAGCCGCGCCCGCCCGCTCGAGCTGACGGTGGACGGCGTCTCGCGTGAGGTCTACGTCACCGCGCTGTCGGTCGACGAGGCGCTGGGGCAGCTCGGTTTCCGGGCCGAAGGGCTGGTGCTCTCGGCCAGCCGGGACGAGCGCCTGCCCCTGGACGGCATGGAGCTGACGATCACCACCCCCAAGGATGTCGTCCTGGTGGCCGACGGACAGGAGCGCGTGGTCTCCACGACCGCCGCCACGGCCGGCGACCTGCTGGCCGAGCAGGGGATCGCGCTGAGCGGTACCGACCGCACCAGCCTCCACCTGACCCAGGGCCTGCTGGACCGCATGCGGCTGCAGGTGTACCGGGTGTCGGTCTCCGAAGTGACCGAGACCGTCGCCGTCGAGCACGAGCGGGTCGAGACCCCCGACCCGGAGGCGCCCAAGGGGGACGAGAAAATCACCGCACCGGGCCTGGACGGCAAGAAGGCCACGGTCTACCGGGTCACGGTCGTCGACGGGGTCGAGACCGGTCGCGAGGTGCTGAGCTCGCGGGTGACCCGCGAGCCGGTGGCCGAGCAGGTCACCGTCGGGACCAAGCCGCGGCCGGCGCTCAGCCCGACCGCGGACGGCCTCAACTGGGCGGCCCTCGCCAACTGCGAGTCCGGTGGCCGCCCCAACGCGGTGAGCGGGTCGGGCAAGTACCGGGGGATGTACCAGTTCTCCACCTCCACCTGGGCCTCGGTCGGCGGCACCGGCGACCCGGCGGCGGC
>JALYMS010000313.1 GCA_030773535.1 Actinomycetota bacterium
GGGAGACCACCCGCACCTCCTCGGCCTGGAACTCCGCGTAGGCGGAGATCCGGTCGCTCAGGCCGAGCAGCGCGCCGAGGACGGCACGCGTCCGGCTGAACCGCACGTCGGCCCGCAGGTACTGGACGTCGAGGAGCCCGTCCTCCAACCGCGGTCGCCAGGCGGGCGCGAGCCCCCGCGGCGTGTAGCAGCCGTTGCCGATGAAAAGGATCCACACCTTCAGCGGCTCCCCGTTGACCGCCAGGGACACCGGAGTCCCCGTCCGGAGCACCCGGCCGGCTGCCACGGTCAGCGCCAGCCACTTGCCCATCCGCCCCGAGAGCCGGTCCCGGCGGCGCACCATCTCCGGATAGGCGCCGATGCTCGCCGTGTTGAGGAAGGGGGTCCCGTTCACGTCGGCGACGTCCACCTGGACGGCGGACCCCGAGACGACGGCGTCGGCCGTGTCCTCCGGCGTCACGAGCCCCACGTCGCGCGCGAAGTGGTTGAGGGTGCCGGCCGGGAGAACGGCCAGCGGCAGCCCGTGCTCGAGGGCGACCGCAGCGGCCGCGGCGACGCTGCCGTCGCCGCCGGCCACCCCGAGCGCCTTGGCCCGTCCCGACCGGGCGGCGCCCCCGAGCAGCTCGGCGACGCCGGCGTCCGGACCGATCTCCAGTAGCTCCGCGCGGGGGAGCAGCCGGGCGATGTCGGCCGCCGGGTCGTAGTCCTCCGGGCCGGAGCGCGGATTGACGGCGACGACCAGGCCCTCGCCCTCGGGCAGAGCGGGCGCCTCGCGCGCCGGCCGGACACGGGCCGGCTGCTGCGGGCGGACCTTCCACCAGTGCCGGCTGGCGACCGCCACGGCGCTGCCCACGGCCAGCCCGGCGAGCACGTCCCCGGGGTAGTGGACGCCCACGTGCACCCGGGAGTAGCCGACCCCGAGGGCCACCGGGGCCAGTGCCGCCCCGGTCACGGGGCTCTCCATGGCCAGCCCGGCGACGAACGCTGCCGCAGACGAGGAGTGCCCGCTGGGGAAGGACAGGCTGCCCGGCTTGCGGCGCAGCCGGCGGTGGGACTGCAGGTTCTCCAGATCGGGCCGGACCCGGCCGAAGATCCGCTTGAGGACGACGTTGACGAGCAGGCTGGAGACCGCCTGCGAGCCGACCCCGCGGATGGCGCCACGGCGCAGCGGGCCCTTGCGGAGCCCGAAGACGACGGCGAGGAGCAGCCAGAGCTTCCCGTGGTCGGCCAGGGTGGAGAGCCGGCGCAGCCATCGGTCGGCGGGCGTGGTGGGCAGGCGGCCGATGTACGCGTGGAGGCGCGCGTCCCACAGGCGAGGGTTGGACACGTCAGGACGCTAGTGGAGCGGAACCGCTCCCGGCGTCGCTCGCGTAACCGCCCGATCCGAGCACGCCGCGGAAGGGCCCCGACAGGGGAAAAGTCAGGACTTCTGGCGCGCCCGGTAGGCGGCGACGGTCGAGCGGCTGGCGCAGGTGTTGGAGCAGTACCTGCGGCTGGCGTTGCGGGAGGTGTCCACGTAGACGTCGTCGCACCCGTCGGCCGAGCAGACCCCGAGCCGTTGCCAGCCATGCTGGACGACCGCCTGCGACAGGCCCATGGCGACCGTCGTCGTCAACTGCTCCAGCGCCGGGGCCTCGGGCCGGGCGTAGTGCAGGTGGAGCTCCCCGTCGTGGTGCGTCGCGTAGGGGCGCGGCCGGGCGAGGGCCAGCAGTTCGTTGAGGCGGGCGAGGACCTCGCTCTCGTCGTCGGCCATCGCGACGGCGCGGATCAACCGCGCAGTGCTCGCGGCCCGGGCGGCCTCGCCCGAGGACAGCTCCAGCGGCGTGCCGGGGGAGAACCACTCGGCGTGCGCGGCAACGAAGCTCGCCATGGCCTCGAGGTCGGCGTTGGCGAGATGGATGGCCAGTTCCACGGCAGTCGACCCGTAGGTGTCGTAATCCATGTCACTCCCTACACATCGGTGATACCGTCCGAATCTCGTAGGGGGTCAACCTGTCCTGACCCCCTACAGTTCCTCGAGCGAAACGAGCAGAACCGTGCGTGCCTATCTTTCCGTGTGGCGGCTTCCCTCCGCCCCGGTGCTCCTCGTGGCCGGCTTCGCCGGTCGACTGCCCTCGGCGATGGTGCCGCTGGCGCTGCTGCTCATGGTGCAGCAGCAGACCGGTTCCTACGCCGTCGCCGGCCTGGCCGCGGCGACGCTGGGCATCGCGATGGCGGTGATGGCGCCGGTGCTCGGCCGGCTGGCCGACCGCCGGGGTGCGCGACGGGTGCTGTTCGCCGAGGCGGCGCTCTACCCCGTGACGCTGGCGTGCCTCGTGGCCGCCGTCCTGGGCGGCGCGCCGACCGTCGCCGTGATCGCCGCCTCCGCCGCGGCTGGGGCGTCAACCCCGTTGGTCTCGGGCACGGTCCGGGCGCTGTGGTCCCGCGTCGACCCCACCGTCCGCCCGACCGCCTACGCGCTGGACGCGACCACGACGGAGCTGGTCTTCGTGGCCGGTCCGACCGCTGTGGCCGCGCTGACCGTGCTGGCCGGCCCGGCATGGGCGGTCGCGGTCGCGGGGCTGCTGGCCGTCGGCGGGGCGCTGGGCGTCGCGACCTCCGGCGCGATGCGGGCATGGGTCCCTGAAGGCGGGCCCAGGACCGGGCTGCTGACGACGGTCCTCGCGCCCGGCATGCCGCGCGTGCTGCTCAGCGGGTCGGCGCTGATGCTCGGTTTCGGCGCACTCGAGGTCGCCGTCCCGGCGTTCGCCGACGCCGCGGGTGCCCCCGGGCTGTCCGGCGTCCTGCTGGCGGTCTGGTCGCTGGGCTCGGTGTCCGGCGGGCTCTGGTTCGGCGCCCGCGTCGTCAGCGTCTCCCTGCCGCGGCAGTACCGGTGGGGGCTGCTCGGCGTGACCATCGGCCTCGTGCCGCTGGCCACGGTCTCGAACGCCTGGGTGCTTGCCGCACTGCTGTTCCTCGGTGGGACGGCGATCGCCCCCACGCTGACGGTGCAGAGCTCGCTGGTCGGCTCCATCGCCCCGGCGTCGGCCACCACGGAGGCCTTCACCTGGCTGTCGCCTCCGCGACTTCATGATCGCGGACGAGTTGCACCCGGGCTTCGGGAGTGCGGTGCTGCGCTGGTAGTCTTCCCCCTCGGTGGTCACGAGCGACTCGGACCCCGGGAGGCTTCGCCTAGTCCGGTCTATGGCGCCGCACTGCTAATGCGGTTTGGGTTAATCCCCATCCCGGGTTCAAATCCCGGAGCCTCCGCGCACGACAAGTGAACATCGGCACCCGTAGCTCAACGGATAGAGCATCTGACTACGGATCAGAAGGTTAGGGGTTCGAATCCCTTCGGGTGCACGTCTGGTTGAGACACCGATCTGCCGCGCCGCCCCGACGGGGGAGGCGCGGCAGATTCGTCTCCGCGGGCGGCCGGCGCGGGATCAGGCAGGCACCAGCATGCTGGGGGCACGGCTCTGCCCGGTCAGCAGCAGCTTGACCGCATCGCCGGCGACCAGCGGCTTGGAGAAGCAGTAGCCCTGGCCGAGCGGGCAGTCCAGGTCGCGCAGCGCCTCGACCTGCTCAGGGGTCTCCAGGCCCTCGGCGACGACCTCCAGGTACAGGGTCTGGCCGAGCTGGGTGAGGGCAGCGACCACGGCCCGCCCCTCGGGGCTGGTGGTCACCCCGTCGATGAAGGACTTGTCGATCTTCAGGGTGTCGATCGGGAAGCGCCGCAGGTAGCTCAGCGACGAGTAGCCGGTGCCGAAGTCGTCGAGGGCCAGCCGGCAGCCCTTGTCCTTGAGCAGTCCGATCTTGCGGGTCGTCTCCTCGATGTCCTGGGCGAACAGCGACTCGGTGATCTCCAGCGTGAGCAGCGACGGGTCCAGTCCGGACCGCTGCAGCGCATCGGCCACGTCGCCCACCAGGTCGGGGTGCTGGAACTGCCGCACCGAGACGTTGACGCTCATGCGCAGCCGGCCGAGGGGGGAGCGGTTCTGCCACGCGGCGGCCTGCCGGGTGGCCTCCTGCAGCACCCAGCGGCCGATGGGAACGATCAGGCCGGTCTCCTCGGCCAGCGGGATGAACTCCAGCGGGGAGATCAGCCCGCGCTCGGGGTGCCGCCACCGCAGCAGCGCCTCGAAGCCGACGACCCGCTCGGTCAGCACGTCGACGATGGGCTGGTAGTGCAGTTCCAGCTGCTCGCCGTCCAGCGCTCCGGACAGCTCTCCCCGGACGGCGTCCCGCTCCACGTGCGCCGTGTGGTGACTGGGCTGGAAGACCTCCAGCCGGCCCTTGCCGCCTGCCTTGGCCGCGTACATCGCCATGTCGGCGGCGCGGAGCATGCCGATGCCGCTGGCGGCGCAGGTCTTCGAGGTGGCCAGGCCGATGCTGAACCCGGTGCGGACCAGGTGCTCGTCGATCTGCGTGGGCGCCCGCAGGGAGTTGATCAGGCGGTGGGCGACGCGATCGGCCTGGTGCTCGCTGCCCGAGCCGACGAGCAGGATGGCGAACTCGTCCCCGGAGAGCCGCGCGACGGTGTCGGTGTCCCGGACCGCCTTGATCATGCGCTCGGACAGCAGCTTGATCAGGGTGTCGCCACCCTCGTGGCCCAGGTTGTCGTTGACCGCCTTGAGGTTGTCGACGTCGAGGAACAGCACAGCTGACGGCGTCCCCTCCTCGCGCAGCGCCTCGGCCTCGACGAACTTGTCCATCATGTAGGCGCGGTTCGGCAGCCCCGTCAGTTGGTCGTGGAACGCCTGGAAGCGCAGCCGCTCCTCCAGTTCCTTCCGGCCCTCGACCGCACCCAGCAGGCTGTTGAACGCGCGCCCGGCCTCCCCGATCTGGTCGTTGGAGTCGACCGCGATGCGCTCGAACACCGCCTCGGACCAGTCACCGGTGCTCGTCGCGGCGGTGATGGAGCTCGTCGCCGACCGCAGGTGGCCACCGAGCACCTCCATGCGGCCGCCGACGACGCCGCGGCAGAGGGCGTAGTTCATCGCGCCCACCATGAACCCGGCTATCAGACAGGCGGACTGGAAGATCGGCCGCTCGGCGATGGTTTCGGCACGCCGAGGAGGATCGCGAACGGCGGGAAGATCAGGCCCACGATGAGGCCCAGCCCAACCATGTAGATGGCCATGTCCCAGAAAACCCGGGACGTGGGCCGGAAGGCACGGCGGGGGCGCCGGCTCTCGGCGGGGGGCACGGACGTCGTCATGGCGGTCTGATCGGAACGGGCCGGCCATGGCTTTAGTCAGTACATCAAGCCGCAATACCTCTGAAGAGTGATCAACGGGAATTTCGATTTGGCGCTCAAGTTTCTGCCGGAACTTCTCGATGAGGCTGCCATGACATGACCCCGGCGTTCACGGCCGGACAGTACGTCGGCGACGACCTTTGGGTCTCCGTGCTCGACGGAGGCCCGCGGCAGTACGTCGACCTCGACACCGCGGCCACCAGCTCGGCCTCGGTCGCCGTCAACCGGGCGGTGCAGGAGTTCCTGCCCTGGTACGCGAGCGTGCACCGCGGCGCCGGTATCAAGTCGCAGCTCACCAGCGCCCGCTACGAGGAGGCGCGCGACATCATGGTGCGCTTCGTCGGCGCCGACCCGGCCACGCACCTCGCGCTCTTCCCGCGCAACACCACCGAGGCGCTCAACCTGCTGGCCTACCGGCTGCGCTTGACCAAGGACGACGTCGTCGTCACCACGGCCATGGAGCACCACGCGAACCTGCTGCCCTGGGCGCGCCACGCGCGCCTCCGGACGGTGGACGTCGACGAGCGCGGCACCTTCGACGTCAGCGCCATCGAGGCGGCTTTGGACCAGTACCCGAGCCCCCGCGTCCTGGCCGTCTCCGGCGGCTCGAACGTGACCGGCTGGTTGCCCGACCTGCGCGCGATCGGGGCGGCCGCCCGTCAGCGCGGCGTCCTCGTCGTCGTCGACGGAGTTCAGCTGGTGCCGCACCGCCCGGTGGACATCACCGCACTGGGCGTCGACGTCATCGCGTTCTCGGGTCACAAGATGTACGCACCCTTCGGTGCCGGCGCGCTCATCGCGCCTCGGCACCTGCTGGCCGACGGCGAGCCGTTCCTGGTGGGCGGCGGGGCGGTGCAGGCGGTGTCGTTCGACGACGTCGTCTGGGCCGACGGCCCTGACCGGGACGACGCGGGCTCACCGAACGTCCTCGGCGTCGTGGCGTTGACTGCCTCGGCCGACGAGCTGCGCAGCGACGGCTGGTCCTCCGTGCTCGCCCACGAGGAGCACCTGGTGCGCGGACTGGACTCCGAGCTGGCCTCCGTGCCCGGCCTGCACCGGCTGGGCCCGGTGACCGGTGACCGGCTGCCCGTCGCGGCGTTCAACCTCGACGGCGTGCCGCACGGACTCCTGGCGGCGCGGCTGGCCAACGAGTACGCCATCGGCACCCGCAGCGGATGCTTCTGCGCCCATCCCTACATGGGCCGGCTGCTGGGGCTGTCCGAGGCGGAGGTCGGCCAGTTCCACGCCGACGTGCGGGACGGCCTGCGGCACCGGCTGCCCGGCGCCGTGCGGGTCAGCGCCAACCGGCAGACCTACCTCACCGACATCCCGCTCCTGGGTCAGGCCCTGCGGGAGATCGCGGCCACGCCCGAGGGCGCCGAGCGCTACGTCCTCGACCAGCGTTGGGACTTCGTGCCCCGAACCCGGTCCCTGGTCGGCTCCCCCGGCTGATCCCGGCGCTCGTCCGCCGGGACCGTCCACCGAACTGCCGCGTCGCCCCCGAGGGGCGGCGCGGCAGTCTCGGTTCGTGCGGGGAAAGGCAGCCGGACACCGGGGTCGAGCCTCCTGAGGGAGGTCGGTCGGGGCGATCTCGTGCTGTCACACTGGGGCGGACGCCTCAACCACCGGAGCGCAGCATGCGGTTCCTCTTCCGCCCGCCGGCCGACGAGGCGGCCGGCCTGCTGATGCTGCCCTGGAACCAGCCGCTCGAGGACTGGCAGGACGAGCACCTGCTCGAGGTCCCGCAGCGCGGCATCTCCCGCCACGTCGTGCGCTTCGCGACGTCGGACAGCAAGGTCTACGCGCTCAAGGAGATCGACGAGCGCCTGGCCCGCCACGAGTACGCGATGCTGACCGACTTCGAGGCGGAGGGGCTGCCCACGGTCTCCGTGCTCGGCATCTGCGTCGACCGGCCGGACGACCTCCCGGCGGTCCTGGTCACGCGTTACCTCGAGTACTCGATGTCCTATCGCTACCTCTTCTCCCGGCCTCGTGGGGAGCACACCGACGAGCAGCTGATCGACACGATGGTCGAGCTGATGGTGCGGCTGCATCTGGCCGGGATCTTCTGGGGTGACTGCTCGCTGTCCAACACCTTGTTCCGCATGGACGCCGGTTCGGTCGCCGCCCATCTGGTCGACGCCGAGACCGTGGAGCGCCACCCCAGCCTCTCCCGAGGCCAGCGCCTCTACGACGTCGAGCTGGCCACCGAGCGCGTGGCGGCAGAGCTGCTCGACCTGCAGATCGGTGGCCTGCTGCCGGAGGAGATCGACCCGATCCAGACCGCCCGCCGCTTACCGCAGCGGTACGCGGCCCTGTGGGAGGAGGTCACCCGCGAGGAGGTGTTCCACCCGGAGGAGCAGCGCTACCGGATCGCCGACCGCCTCGGCCGGCTCAACGAGCTCGGCTTTGCCGTCGACGAGGTGGAGCTGGTCACCTGCCCCGACGGCGGGGTGAAGCTCCGGGTGCAGACGCGGGTCGCCCAGCCCGGCCAGCACCGGCGCGAGTTCTTCCGGGTCACGGGGCTGGAAGTGGGGGAGCAGCAGGCCCGGCGGCTGCTCAACGACCTGCGCAGCTTCCGCGCCTGGCTCGAGCAGCGCGACGGCCGACCGGTGGCGGAGACGGTCGCCGGCCACCGCTGGGTGGCCGAGGTGTACTCACCGGTCGTGGAGGCGATCCCCGCCGACCTCGCCGGGCGCCTGGCGCCGCCCGAGGTCTTCCACGAGATCCTCGAGCACCGCTGGTTCTTGTCGGAGAAGGCCGGCCGGGACGTCGGGACGACGGCGGCCGCCCGCTCCTACTTCGAGACCGTCCTGCCGCAGACGCCCAAGGAGGTCACCACGCCGTCGGTCACGGTGGGGCAGGCCTGAGCGGCGGATGCGCCCGATGGCTTTTCGAAGCCCGCATTGCGCGCGTTGTTCCGCGATTGCGGCCGCTGGAGCACGCGCAATGGCCGAACAGCAGCCGCAATGGGGCTGATCCGCGCGCAGCAGGAGGCTGTGGGGGCGGGGGGCCGGTCCTGACGGTCTGGCCGCGTTGGTCGGTCCACCCAGCGATGGGTGGCCACTCGATACCGGCTGCCCCCGCCCTCCTTCACTGTGCGCCAGGTCACATTTTCCGTCAAGACGAGGCCGGTATGTCGCTCGGTGAGTCTGGACGGTCCCGGGAATCGGGCGCAGCGATCAGCCGACGCGGCGGAGGAGGTCGGGGGTGAGCTCGGCGACGGAGGCGTGTCCGGTCAGTCCGAGTGTCAGGTCGAACTCCGCGAGGACGTCGGAGATCACCTGCCGTACGCCCCGCTCGCCGGCCAGGGCCAGGCCCCAGACGAAGGGCCGGCCCAGGAGCACGGCGCTCGCGCCCAGGGCGACGGCGACGAACACGTCCGCGCCACTGCGGATCCCACTGTCCAGCAGCACCGGCGCGCGGCCCGCGACGGCGCCCACGACCTCCGGCAGTGCGTCGAGGGCGGCGACCGAGCGGTCCACCTGACGCCCTCCGTGGGTGCTGACGACGACGCCGTCCACTCCCTCGTCCAGCGCCCGCCGGGCGTCGTCGGGGTGCAGGACCCCCTTGAGCAGGATCGGCAGCCGCGTCCTCGAGCGCAGCCAGGCGAGGTCGGCCCACGTGATCGAGGGCCGCGAGTAGATGCCGAGGAACGTCTCCACGGCGGCTCGGGGCAGCGGTGACCGGAGGTTGTCGCGTAGCGGACCCGGCCAGGCCCGCGCCATCCCGATCAGCGCCCGCACCGCCGCAGCCGTCGGCCGGGCCCGCACTCCGCGCGGCCGGCCGGCCGCCACCCGCTCCTCCACGAGCCGGCGGAACACGGGGTCGGACGTGTACTGCGCGATGCCCTTGCCTGCTGCGAAGGGCAGGTGCCCCAGGTCCAGGTCGCGCGGCCGCCAGCCGAGCATCGTCGTGTCGAGCGTGACCACGAGGGCGTCGCAGCCTGCCGCCTCCGCCCGCCCGACCAAGCTCTCCACCAGCTCGTCCGACGTCGACCAGTACAGCTGGAACCATCGGGGTGCATCGCCCATCGCGGCAGCGCAGTCCTCCATCGGGGCCGAGGCCTGGTTGGAGAACACCATCGGCACGCCGAGCGAGGCGGCCGCCCGCGCCACGGCGAGGTCGGCCTCCCGGTGCACCAGCTCGAGCGCGCCCACCGGCCCCAGCAGCAGGGGCGCGGGCAGCCGCCGGCCGAGGAGCTCGACCGATGAGCTGCGGCTGCTCCCGTCCCGCAGCACGCGGGGCACCACCGCCCACCGGTCGAAGGCGGCCCGGTTGGCGCGCTGCGTCGCCTCGTCCCCGGCGCCGCCCGCGACGTAGGCGTAGGCGCGCGCGTCCAGGGCTCGTCCGGCCCGTTCCTCCAGCGCCCGGGCGGAGATCGGAACCACTGGGCGACGGCCGAAGACGCCCGCGCGGTACACCTCGCCCTGCCGGCGGCGACCGATGCCTGCGTCATCCACGCCGTCACCGTAGTGAGCCACCGGACGGCGTCCTCCCCAGATCCCATGGACGCGATCGCCGGCCGGCGGCCGGAAATTCGGGACACGCCGATACGACACGCGCGACACGCGCGTAACGGGGCGAAAACGAAGCGTCACATCGGGCATCATCAGAACTCAACGGCATCGGAAGCATCACGAGCCGACAGCAGTACCAGGGGGAATGCCGTGGGGGCACGGACGGCGATGCGCAGCGCGCCTCGGACAGCAGCGTCCGGGGGGCTGGTCACGGGCTTCCTCCTCGTGCTCCTCGCGCTCAGCGCTTCGCCCGCGGCCGCCGTCGGGGACCCGAGCCGCCCGGACGGCCGCGTCACCCACGGCCCGAGCTGCCGGCCCGGCGGGCTGGTGGTCGAGGTCGTCGCCGGCACCTCGCCGTACTTCGTCCGGCTCGCGACGACGCGGCAGCCGACGGGCGAGGACGAGGCAACGCTCTCGCCGGGCGATACCGCCACGCTCCGGACCGGCGACGTGGCCTGGGGCGAGACCATCGACGGCCGTCTCGAGTACACGGCGCGCGACGGCTCCGGCGTCATCTTCGTCGACGAGCTGGACGTCTACAGCTTCACCCGCCCGACCGAGGCCGACTGCGCGGCCGTCGCGGCGCCGTCCGGGGCAGAGGCGCCGCCGAGCAGCCCTCCGTCGGCCGGCGTGCTGGACTCGTCGGGCGCTCCGGAACCGCATCCCTCCGCGTCGGCGGCCGGGCAGCCGCCCGCACCGCCGGCGGTTCCGGGTGAGCCCGGGAACGCCGTTCCCGACGTGCCCGTCGCGACCGACCGCACGGCGGCGTCCGCGGCCCGGCCGGTCGCTGCCGGCGGCACGGTGACCCTGGTCGGAGCGGGCTTCCTGCCGGGCGAGCGGGTGACCATCGCGCTGCACGGCACGGACACCGTGCTGGGCACCGGGACGGCCGCTGCCGACGGCACCGTGCAGATCGAGGTGCACATCCCCAGCCGCACCGGAGCCGGTCCTGCCAGGGTCGACATGTTCGGCCACCGCTCGGAGATGGTCACCGACGTCCGGCTCCAGATCGCCGGCCACGGGTCGTCGGTGGGGGAGAGCGAGCTGGTTCCGCTGGTCGCCGCGGCCGCGGCGCTCGTGGCCGCCGCCGCAGGGCTGGTCTCGGTCGGGAGCCAGCAGCGCGCCCTCCGGGGGATCCAGCCCCGGCGTGCGTGAGGCGGAACAGCCCGGGGGAGGGCGCCGGCACCGGCGCGACTCCGCGCCCGCCCGGGGTGTCCCGAGGAATCCGGCGGCGGTGCCGGGCGCCGTACCCCGACCCGCAGAGACGTGGCTGCGGATCATGCAGGCGCACGACCGCATCCTGCGACGGATCGACGCCGCCCTGCGCCGCCATCACGGCCTCTCGCTGACCGCCTTCGACGCCCTGCGGCGGATCTCGGAGGGCGATCCGGTCGATGGCGGGCAGGTGGCGGAGACCACCGGCCTTGCCCGGCCCATCCAACCGGCCACGGTGAACCGGCTGCTGAACGACGGACTACTCGTCGGAGAGCCTGGCGAATCCGACGCCGGGCGGGGCATCCGCCTCAGTCCGCTCGGCCGCGAACGGCTGGCCGCGTCCACCGCGACCCACGACGACCTGCTGGGGCACCTGCTCACCCTGCTCGGCGACGACGCAGCCGTGGTGACCGACGCCCTCGCGCGGGTCTCGCGGGCCGCCCGCCCCCGCCCCTGACGCCGAGGGCCTACTGCAGGTAGCCCTCCACCTGGGGCTCCGGGCGCGCGTCGGCCTCGTCCGGGTTCTCGCCGTACTGCCGCTTCGCGCGACGCTGACGGAGGAGGTCCCAGCACTGGTCGAGGTGGGCCTCGAGCTCGTTGATGCGCGAGCGCTGGTCCTCGCTGTGGTCGGTGCCCTCACGGAGCTTGTGCTCCTCCTCCACCAGCGAGGAGATGCGGGCCATGATGTCCTTCTCGTCCATAGCAGGTCCCGTGCCCGGCGCGACGGCCGCGAAACCGATGGGCCCCCGGCCCGGGGTCCAGGCGCCGGTCTCACGCGCCGTCGGGCACCCAGCCCTCCAGGAAGGCGGCCAGCCGTCCGGTGACCGCCCCGCCCTGCCGACCGAGCGCCAGCAGGGCGGCCCGGTCCAGCGGCACACGGACCGGTCGCCGTCCCGTTGCCCCGGTACGGACGGCGTGCCCCTCGGCGACGAGCTCGCGCCACGGACGGTCCAGGTGCTGCCGGACCCGGGCGAGCGCCGCGGCCGTCGGACCGGCGTTGCCCTCGACCATCGACGCCACGAAGACCGGGTCGCTGCCCGCCACCCGGGTGCCGTCGCGGAAGCTGCCGGCGGCCAGACCCAGCGCAAGCGGTCCGGCCTGGCCCGCGGCAGCGGCCAGCGCCGCGGCGAGCAGGTGGGAGACATGACTCACGGCGGCGACGGCGTCGTCGTGCTCGGCGGAGGTCACCGGGACCACCTCGGCACCCACCGCGAGCGCCACCTCGGCAACCCGCAGCCACCGGTGCAGGTCGGTGCCGGGATCCAGGCACACCGCCCACCGGGCGCCGGCGAACAGGGCGGGGTCGGTGGCGGCGTGCCCGGACCGCTCGGTGCCGGCCATCGGGTGGCCGCCGACGAAGCGGCTTCCGTAGGCCGTCCCGAGCGTCTCCAGCACCGGGATCTTGACGGAGCCGACGTCGGTGACGGTGGCGTCGGGGTCGACCGTCAGCTCGTCGAGCGCCGTGGCCAGGGCGGGCAGCGGCACCGCAAGGACGACGACGCCGGACAGGTCGCGGGTGATCCGCACCCCGCGTGCGGCAGCGGCCTCGCGGGCCACGGGGTCGACGTCCCAGCCGGCGACCGGGCGGCCGGCGCCGGCCAGCGCGGCCGCGAGCGAGCCGCCGAGCTGGCCCAGTCCGACCACGGCCACCGGGGGGGCGGGCATGGTGGGGACGGGGAATGCGGTCATGCCGTGGCCTCGTCCCACGGCCGGCCGGTGCGGAAGACGCGGGCCAGCGCCGTCGCCACCAGCCGGCCGTCCTGCGCGCTCGCCTCGATGCGGTAGACGGCCGTGCGACTGCTCCGGTGCACCTCCACGCCCTCGGCGACCAACCGGTCACCCGGCCGCCCCGCGGCCAGGAACTCGGTGTGCACGTCCTGGGCGATGGCCAGCGTGCCGTGGCTGTTGCTCACCGCCGCATGGACGACGTCGAGCAGCGCCATCGTGGCTCCGCCGTGCGCCAGCCCGAAGGCGTTGAGCAGGTCCGGAACCACGGTCATCGAGGCGCGGGCGTATCCCGGCCGGACCTGTTCGAGGTCGATCCCCAAGCGGACGGCGAGTGGATCGGCCGCCAGCCGGGCGAACAGCCCCGCGGCGACGTCGCCCGACGGAAGAGGGGGATCAGTCGCCGGGATCGCACCGTCCGCAGGAGCATCCGCCATGATCAGAGGCTATGACCTCCGCGTTCAGGACCTCCGCGTTGTCCCGCCCGGACGCGCCGTGACGCCCCGGTCGTTCCTGCTCACGCCGGAGCTGCACGACTACGTGCTCGGCGCCTCCGAGGCGCCCGACGACGTGGCCGCGGGCCTGCTCGCCGAGACGGCCGCGATGGCCGAGCGGGGCGATGCTCCGGCGACGTTCCAGATCGCGCCGGAGCAGGGCGCGTTCCTGCAGCTGCTCACCCGCGCCCTGGGGGTCCGGCAGGCGATCGAGATCGGCACGTTCACCGGCTTCTCCGCCCTCTGCATCGCCCGGGGTCTGCCCGAGGACGGCTCGCTGGTCTGTCTGGACCGCAGCGAGGAGTGGACCGCCGTGGCCCGGCGCTACTGGGCCCGTGCCGGCGTGCGGGACCGGATCGACCTGCGGCTCGGGGAGGCGCTTCCTACCCTGCGCGGCCTGCCGCTGGGCGAGACCTTCGACCTGGCCTTCGTCGACGCGGACAAGACCGGCTACCCCGCCTACGTCGAGGAGCTGTACGGGCGCATGACGCCGAACGGCGTGGTGCTGCTGGACAACACGCTGCGCTCGGGGAGGGTGCTCGACCCGCGGAGCGACGACGACTCCGCGCTGGTCGCGCTCAACGCCGCGCTCGCCGCCGATCCGCGCTGGGAGACCGTGCTGCTCCCGCTGGCCGACGGCCTGACGATGCTGCGCAAGCGATGACCGGGCCCGACGCGCCCCGCGCGAGCTTCGCCGTCCGGGTGAGCCGGCCGCAGGGCAGCTGGCGGGTGGAGCTGCTGGCCGGAGACGCCGGCGACGAGCTGCCGTTCCTGGAGCGCGCCCTGGGCGAGCCGGGTGCCGGCGGCTGGCCGCCGCCGTTCGTCGTCGTCGTCGACTCGCGGCTGTACTTCGTCGTCCTGCGGCACGGCCCGGGCGGGATGATCCGGCCGCTGATCTCCGACGCGACGATGCTCGAGTGGGTGCTGGCCGCAGAGGTGGTCGAGCGGTACGGCATCGGCGTCGACACGGAGAGGTCCTTCGACGACGACGAGTCCGGCTGGCCCGGCGGCGACCTCGACGTCTTCGCCGACGACGGACTGAAGGCCGAGGAGCTGCGGCCGATCGTGACCGCCGACGACCTGTGGGCCGACGAGATGATCGGGCGCATCGCCGCACGGCTGGGTTTCGCCGACGAGCTGGCCGCGGCGGTCGCGCCGTGAGCGTCTCGGCGGTCGTCTTCGACCTCGGCGGAGTCCTCACCGAGAGCCCGATGACGGCGTTCGCGGCGTACGAGGCGGAGGCGGGGCTGCCACCCGGGCTCATCCGGCAGCTGAACTCGACCGATCCCGACACGAACGCCTGGGCGCGATTCGAGCGCAACGAGCTCGACGTGGCGGGCTTCTCGGCCGCGTTCCAGGCCGAGGCCCTCGCTGCCGGTCACCGGCTGGAGGCGTCTCGCGTGCTCGAGGCGCTGCGCGGGGAGCTGCGGCCGGAGATGGTCGCGGCGGTGCGGCGGCTGCGCGGGGCCGGTGTGCCGCTGGCCCTGCTGTCGAACAACGTCGCGCCGATGGAGCGGACAGGGGCACTGGGCGAGCTGCTCGCCCTCTTCGACGCGGTCGTGGAGTCCTCGATCGAGGGCGTGCGCAAGCCCGAGCCGGAGATCTACCGGCGCGCGCTGACCCGGCTCTCCGAGGCGGTCAGCCGGCCTCTCGAGGCGCGGGACTGCGCCTACCTCGACGACCTGGGGATCAACCTCAAGCCGGCCCGCGCGCTCGGGTTCTCCACGATCAAGGTGATCGAGCCCGCCGCTGCGCTGGCCGAGCTCTCGGAGCTCGTCGGCTTCCCGCTGGACGGCTCGTGACCGTCGAGGCCGCGATGGTCCGGGCGCTGCGGCTCGCCGCCGGCGCCCGGGAATGGGGTGACACTCCGGTCGGCGCCGTCGTCCTGGGGCCCGACGGGGAAGTCCTGGCCGAGGCGGCCAACGAGCGCGAGAAGCGCGGGGATCCGACCGCGCACGCCGAGGTGCTCGCGCTCCGGGCGGCCGCGGCAGTGCACGGCGACGGCTGGCGACTGACCGGCGCGACGCTCGTCGTGACCCTCGAGCCGTGCACGATGTGCGCCGGCGCGGCCGTCCTGGCCCGGGTCGCGCGGGTCGTCTACGGCGCGGACGACCCGAAGGCGGGGGCCGTCGGATCGCTGTGGGACGTCGTCCGCGACCGCAGGCTCAACCACCGCCCTGAGGTCACCGGGGGAGTGCGGGCGGATGAGTCCGCCACGCTGCTACGGGCGTTCTTCCGGGCCCAGCGGGGCCTGTAGTCTCTTCGGCGGTGGCGTGTCCGAGCGGCCGAAGGAGCACGCCTCGAAAGCGTGTGAGGGCAACCCCCTCCGTGGGTTCAAATCCCACCGCCACCGCCAGCACACTCTCGAAGGCCCCGCCGGTCCCTGGGACGGACGGGGTCTTCGTGCTTCCGTCGGTGGGCTACTGCCCGCCGCCGCGGATCACCCGCAGATGGGGACTGGTCGCGACGTCGGCGCGCGGATCGTCCACCTCGGGCAGCCCCGCGGCCCGACGGACCCGGTTCTCCGGGACCTCGAGTGCGCGGGCGAGGAACTCCGCCAGCGCCTCGCTGATGAAGGTCGTGCCGCCGACGCGAGCCATGCGCTGCAGGGTCTCCGGCGGAATCACCCATCGCGATCCCCGGGACGCCTCCTCGGGGGAGCGGGACAGTTCCCACAGGCGGCGCCGTACGAGGTCTTGCAGGTCCTTGTCGGCCATGGCGGGAAGGCTAGGCCCGGAGCCGCGGAACGGCATCCGCTCCGACCTCGTCGCCCAGGCAACGGACGGCCATCGCGGCCGTGCATCAGACGGGGTAGTCGCTGTCCAGGATCAGTTGGCCGTCCTGCACCAGCAGGGTGAACTGGTGGCGCCCCGACTCAGCGGTGCCGTTGGGATAGCGCAGCTCGAGGGTGGCGGTCGCGACGTTCTGCCCGTCGGTGGCTTGGATGTCGCTTATCCCCACACCCGAGAACTGGCTCCAGTAGTTGACGTACGCGTTCTCGCTACCGATCGCGCTGCGGAGCGTCGGACCGGTCCGGGCGTAGGCCCCCCGCGGGTCGGACAGGACCTGCTGGTGGTAGCTCTCGAGGAAGCTGCGGATGCTGGTGGCCGACAGCGGGTCGACCGGGGCGGGAGCCATCGTCGTGGCTGCCGAGGCCGTTTCCTGGGCGGTGGTCTCCGCCGCCTCCGGAGACGAATCCGGCTGCGCCGTCGGCTCTGCGCTGGTTGACGGAGCCGGGTCCGACGCATTCGTGGCCGTCTCGGAGGCATCGCCCATCGTCGTGACGAAGAAGGCGACCAGGCCGGCGAGGGCCAGGGTCACCAGGCCGACGAGGAGCCACAGGGCGCGTCCGCGACGGCGTCCCGGCGTCCGGGCCGGCGGGGGGGTGGCCCGGTCGGGCGCCGCCACCGCCGTCCCGGCACCGAGACCGGCGGCGCCTCCGCCGGCGGCCGGCGGGACAGCCCGCCCCGCACTCGCCGCAGCCGGTACCGGTTCGTCGACCCTGGTTGGGGTCGGTTCGGGTCGGCGAAGTGGTGGCATGGGCGGGGCCGGCGTCGGCGCGGAGGAGGCAGCCGATGTCGGGGTCGCGCCGTCCGGCATGGCGCCGGCCGGGAAGGCGGCGGTGCGGTTGCGGCCGTGCCCTGCGGAGCCCAGGTCGGTGCGCGCGAGCAGGACGGTTGTGGTGTCGCCGTTGCGGCCGGCCGCGAGTTTCGCCAGCTCGTCGCGCACCTCCTGCATGGCCGGACGGTCCGAGGGCTCGGCGGCGAGCATCTGCAGCAGGGGCTTGGTGAGCGACCCGGCCCGCCCCGGCGGAGTGATCTTCCCGCCGGCCACCCGGTGGAGCATGCCGAGCGCGTTGTCCTCCATGCCGAACGGTGGCTGACCCTCGATGCAGGTGTAGAGCGTCGCCCCCAGCGAGAAGACGTCGCTGGCCTCCGTCATCTCGCGCCCCTGGGCGACCTCCGGTGCGAGGTAGGCAGGTGTCCCGGTGATCTGCCCGGTCTGCGTCAGGGTGACGTCCCCGCTGGCGTGCGAGATGCCGAAGTCAGTGATCTTGACCAGGCCCTCGACCCGGCCGCCCTGACCGATGAGGATGTTCGCCGGCTTCACGTCCCGGTGGACGATGCCGGCGGCATGCGTCGCAGCCAGGGCGTCGGCGACCTGGGCCCCGATCTGGGCGACCTGGTCGACGCGCAACACGCCGTCCTCCATCAGGACCGCCGCGAGGCTGCGCGAGGGCAGGTACTCCATGACCAGCCACGGCTGCCCGGACTCCAGCGCGACGTCGTACACGGAGATGGCGTGCGGATGGCTCAGCCGGGCCGCGATCCGGCCTTCCCGGAGAGCCCGCTGCCGCTGCTGATCGGCCTCGGCGGCGGCCACCCCGGGCGGGGACAGCACCTGCTTGATCGCCACCTCGCGCCCGAGCAGCTCGTCGCGGGCCAGCCACACGGTGCCCATGCCGCCGCCACCGATCTGGGACTTCAGCCGGTAGCGGCCCGCGACGAGGCGGCCGGGAGTAGTGACGGGACGGGTCATGCGCGGGCTCAGACGCCGGAGGGGACCCCGAAGCGGCGCACGTACTCCTCCTGGGCGCCGGCCGGCAGTGCGTCGTAGAGATTTCCCAGTTCCGAGTGCACGTCCGGATCGAGGTCGTCGAAGATCTGCTTCCAGCTCGGCGCCTCGTCGTAACTACGGGTGAGCAACAGCTCCCACGCCTGCGACTGGCGGTCCCGCTTGCCGCGCTCGGCCACGAAGTCCGACAGATAGGTGTCCTTGGCGGCGGCCTTCTCCGCGGCGGTCGCGCCCGGAGGCAGCTCCGCCGGATCCCCGCCCTTGAGGACGTCGACGATGGCCCCGACCACTTCCGGTCGTACCTCACTCGGCTCGGTCATGTCCGGCCTCCTCTCGGTGCCCCGCACGTGGAGCGTTCCCCGACAGCCCGAAGACGAACCGCCTGCGGTGCAGGATGCCGCACGACGGGCGCTCGGGCGCACCGAGCGGCACGTCCCGCCGTCCCCTGACCGTCGCGCGGAGCGCCGCCGGACCGCCCGGTAGCATCGCCCCTGCACTGGAGGATTCGCCTAGTGGCCTATGGCGCTCGCTTGGAAAGCGGGTTGGGATAAAACCCTCGGGAGTTCGAATCTCCCATCCTCCGCAGGTAGAGCCCCGCCACCGCGGCGAGCACGAGGAGCCCGCCGGCCAGCGCGCCGGGTGCCAGCCGCTCGCCGAGGAACACCGTCGCCAGAGCCGTCGCGGTCAGCGGCTCGAGCAGCGTGGCGATCGAGGCCACGGCGCCCGGCACGGACTGCAGCCCCCGGAAGAACATCGCGTAGGCGGCCGCGCTTGGCACGATTCCCAGGTAGAGGAGCACCGCCAGGGCCCAGGGGTCCGTCGTGAACTGCAGCCCGCCCGCGAGGGCCAGCGGCGTCAGCAGCAGCGCCCCGCCGGCGAAGCCGGCGAGCGTGACGGGGACGCCGGCCGGCACTCCTCCTCCGGCCAGCGTGACGACGGCGTAGCCGAGCGCCGAGCCGACCGCCAGCAGGGCACCGAGCACCACCGTCGTCCCGGTGTCCGCGCCGGCGGAGATCCCGACCAGCAGCACCAGCCCGACCAGGGCGACCGCTAGGGCGACGATCGTCGCCCGGTCGGGCCGGCCGTGCCCGAGCACGGCCGCGCCGACGGCGATCAGCAGCGGCGCGAGCCCGAGCGCGACCAGGGTCGAGATGCTGACCCCGGCCGTCGCAACCGCGGCGAAGAAGGCGAACTGGTAGGCAGCCAGCCCGGCTCCCACCAGCGCGAGCCGGACGAGCGTGGCCCGGCTCGGCGCCGGGATCGGTGCGGCGCGGCGCCGGGTGAGGGCGAAGGTGATCGCCAGCACCGCCGCACCGATGGCCATCCGGTGCCAGGCGATGTCCAGCGGGCCGAAGCCGACGCGATCGGCGACGACCTCCCCGCTCACCCCGGTGGTCCCCCAGCACAGGGCGGCGAGGACGACGAGCAGGAAGCCCCGCCGGGAGGGGGAGGTCGGGTCGGCGACGGGAGGAACGGTCGCCGGGCTTCCGGGCGGGATGCGGACATCGGAGGGGCGTGGTCCTCTAGAGTGGAGGCCAGACCCCTCGTGTGGCGTCATCCTGTGAACCTCCCCAGGGCCGGAAGGCAGCAAGGATAAGCGGGCTCTGGCGGGTGCACGGGGGGTCCCTTGCTATGTCATTGCGGTCCTCCGGATCGCACCGCCGCCAGGAGCCGTCCCCTGTTGCGTGGAGCGCGTTCCCGCGTTCCGGCCGGGAGCCCTCCGGGCCCCGCGACCGGTCCGCCCGGGTTCGCCGGGGTGGCCCTTCCCCTCGCCCCGCGATCGGTCCACACCTGCCGGTCGGTTGCGTCACCGGCTTCTCCTGGGGTGTCATCGCCTCCGCGTAACCTGCCTCCGTGGCTCTGGCGCTGTACCGCAAGTACCGCCCGGCGACCTTTGCCGAGGTGGTCGGGCAGGAGCACGTCACCGGGCCGCTGGTGAACGCCGTGGACGGCGGACGGATCAACCACGCCTACCTGTTCAGCGGGCCTCGCGGGTGCGGCAAGACGTCGTCGGCGCGCATCCTGGCCCGCTCGCTGAACTGCGAGCAGGGGCCCACGTCCACCCCGTGCGGCGTGTGCGGCTCCTGCGTCTCGCTGGCCCCCGACGGCCCTGGCTCGCTTGACGTCATCGAGATCGACGCCGCCAGCCACGGAGGTGTCGACGACGCCCGCGACCTGCGGGAACGTGCGTTCTTCGCCCCGGTGAGCAGCCGCTACAAGGTCTACATCGTGGACGAGGCCCACATGGTCACGACCCAGGGCTTCAACGCCCTGCTCAAGGTGGTCGAGGAGCCGCCGGAGTTCCTGGTCTTCGTGTTCGCCACCACCGAGCCGGAGAAGGTGCTGCCCACCATCCGGTCGCGCACCCACCACTACCCGTTCCGGCTCGTGCCGCCCACCACGCTGCGCGGGCTGCTGGAGAAGACCTGCGAGGCGGAGCACGTCACCGTCGAGCCGACCGTCTTCCCGCTCGTCGTACGGGCCGGCGGCGGCTCGGTGCGCGACTCGCTGTCGATCCTCGACCAGCTCCTCGCCGGTGCCGGGCCCGAGGGGGTCACCTACAAGGGCGCGGTCGGCCTGCTCGGCGTCACCGACGACGCGCTCCTCGACGAGACCATCGACGCGCTGGCCGCACACGACGCCCCCGCCGTCTTCCGCGCCGTCGACCGGGTGGTCGAGGCGGGGCATGATCCCCGCCGGTTCGCGACCGACCTGCTGGACCGGCTGCGCGACCTGATCGTGCTGGACGCCGTTCCGCACGCCGGGGGCAACGGCCTGCTCGACTGCCCGCCCGACCGGCTGGACCTGATGAGCTCCCAGGCGAAGGCCCTGGGGTCGGCCACGTTGTCCCGGATGGCCGACACCGTGCACGAGGGCCTCACCGAGATGCGCGGGACGACGGCGCCCCGGCTGCTGCTGGAGCTCGTGTGCGCCCGCATGCTCCTGCCCGCCACCGACGGGTCGGCGGTCGCCACCCTCCAGCGCCTCGAGCGGCTCGAGCGGCGGATGTCCATCGCGGGGGAGCACGCCGGCCGCCCGGCCGAGGCGCCCGCTCGCCCCGCCGCGCACCAGGACGTCGCCCCCGCGCCTTCCGGTCAAGTGACCCGCAGATCCCAGCGGGAAGCGCCGACGGCCGCCGCCCCGCCCGCAGCCGCCCCGCCCGCCGCAGC
>JALYMS010000314.1 GCA_030773535.1 Actinomycetota bacterium
GCCCGGCGGCCGGGGCCGGCGAGGAACGGGATTACCTTCTCGGGAACGGACCGCGGACTCATCCGAGGAGCACTCATGAGCACCCCCCAGCCGACCCGCGACGACAAGTTCACCTTCGGTCTGTGGACGGTCGGCTGGCCGGCGCGGGACCCGTTCGGTGACGCCACCCGTCCGCCGCTGGACCCGGTGGAGGCCGTGCACCGCCTCGCCGAGCTCGGTGCCTACGGCGTCACCTTCCACGACGACGACGTCATCCCGTTCGGCAGCGATGACACCGCCCGCGAGCAGCACATCAAGCGGTTCCGCGCCGCGCTCGAGGAGACCGGCCTGGTCGTGCCGATGGCCACGACCAACCTGTTCACCCACGCGGTGTTCAAGGAGGGCGGCCTCACCAACAACGACCGGGACATCCGCCGCTACGCGGTGCGCAAGGTCATGCGCAATCTGGACCTGGCCGCCGAGCTGGGTGCGCAGACCTACGTGCTGTGGGGCGGCCGCGAGGGCACCGAGGTGGACACGGCCAAGGACCTGAAGGCGGCGCTGGACCGCTACCGGGAGGGCCTCGACACCCTCGCCCAGTACTCGGTCGACCGCGGCTACGGCCTGCGCTTCGCCCTGGAGCCCAAGCCCAACGAGCCCCGCAGCGACATCTTCCTGCCCACGATCGGCCACGCCCTGGGCTTCATCACCACGCTGGAGCACGCAGACATGGTGGGGCTCAACCCCGAGGTGGGCCACGAGCAGATGTCGAACCTCAACTTCACGCACGGCATCGCCCAGGCGCTGTGGCAGGGCAAGCTCTTCCACATCGACCTCAACGGCCAGCACGGGCCCAAGTTCGACCAGGACCTCGTCTTCGGCCACGGTGACCTGCTCTCGGCCTTCGCCACGGTCGACCTGCTGGAGAACGGCTTCCCCTCCGGCGGACCGACCTACGACGGGCCGCGGCACTTCGACTACAAGCCGCTGCGCACCGAGGACATGGACGGCGTGTGGGCCTCGGCGGCGGCGAACATGCGCACCTATCTGCTGCTCAAGGAGCGGGCTGCGGCCTTCCGTGCCGACCCGGAGGTGCAGGAGGCGCTGGCCGCTGCTCGTGTGGCAGAGCTGGCGCAGCCCACCCTGGGCCAGGGTGAGAGCTACGAGGACCTGCTCGCCGACCGGTCGGCGTTCGAGGAGTTCGATCCCGAGGCGGCTGGCGTGCGGGGCGGTGGCGTCGTGCGGCTCTCGCAGCTGGCGCTGGAGCACCTCCTCGGTGCTCGCTGAGGAATCGGCTCCATGACGCTCGTCGCCGGGATCGACTCATCGACCCAGTCCTGCAAGGTCGTCGTCCGGGACGCCGAATCCGGCCGGTTGGTCCGCGAGGGCCGCGCGCCGCACCCGCCGGGCACCGAGGTCGCTCCGTCGGCCTGGGAGGAGGCGCTCGGTTCGGCGGTCACCGCAGCCGGCGGCCTGGACGACGTCGCGGCGGTGGCCGTCGGGGGCCAGCAGCACGGAATGGTCTGCCTGGACGCCGACGGCGAGGTCGTGCGGCCGGCGCTGCTCTGGAACGACACCCGCTCGGCCGGCGCGGCCACCGACCTGATCGCCGAGCTCGGCGGCGGCGACACCGGCCGCAAGGCGTGGGTGGAGGCCGTCGGGCTGGTGCCGGTCGCGTCGTTCACCGTGACCAAGCTGCGCTGGCTGGCCGACCACGAGCCGGCGTCGGCCGACCGGACCGCGGCCGTGTGCCTGCCGCACGACTGGTTGACCTGGCGGCTGGCGGGTGGGCCGGGCCTGCACGCGCTCGTCACCGACCGCGGCGACGCGAGCGGAACCGGCTACTGGTCGGCGGCCACGGGGGAGTACCGCCTCGACCTGATGGAACGGGCCCTCGGGCGTCGGACCGTCGTCCCGCGGGTGGTCGACCCGGCCGAGCAGGCGGGGACGACGACCGGCGGTGCTGTCCTGGGGCCCGGGACCGGGGACAACGCGGCTGCCGCGCTCGGGCTGGCGGCCGAGCCGGGCGACGTCGTCCTGTCGATCGGCACGTCCGGAGTCGTCTCGATGGTGAGCACCGTGCCGGCCACCGATCCGTCCGGCACGGTGGCCGGGTTCGCCGACGCCACCGGCAACTTCCTGCCCCTGGTGGCGACGCTCAACGCCGCCCAGGTGCTCGACGCGACGGCCCGGCTCCTCGGCGTCGACCACACCGAGCTCTCGCGGCTGGCGCTGGCCGCCCCGGCGGGTGCGGGTGGTCTGGTGCTGGTGCCCTACCTCGAGGGCGAGCGGACTCCTGACCGGCCGGAGGCCACCGGCGCCGTGCACGGGCTCACCCAGACGACGGCGCAGCCGGCGTATCTGTCCCGCGCCGCCGTGGAGGGGTTGCTGTGCGGCCTGGCCGACGGGCTGGACGCCGTCGCCGCAGGGGGCACCGCCGTCCGGCGCGTCTTCCTCGTCGGTGGCGGCGCGCGGTCCGAGGCGGTCCGCCGTATCGCACCCGCCGTGCTCGGCGTGCCGGTGCTGATCCCGCCGCCGGGGGAGTACGTGGCCGACGGCGCCGCGCGCCAGGCGGCCTGGGTGCTGGCCGGGAGCGACGTGCCGCCGCGGTGGTCCGCCCCGGGGACCGAGGTGCTCGAGGCCGACCCCGTGCCGCATGTCCGGGAGCGCTACGCGGAGGTCCGCGACCTCACCGCCCGCCGGGGGTGATGGCCGGGCCGGACCGCCCGGATCCCCGGTCGCTCAGCCGATGACGACGTTCCACTCGCGGACCGTCCAGCCGGTCACCAGCCCCTCGATGACGTAGGGGTCCTGCTCGGCGAAGCGCTCCACCACCTCGCGGGGCGCCGTCCACACGAGCAATGCCAGGTCGTAGGGGTCGGGGAGCGCGCCGGCCAGCAGCAGTTCGCCACGCTCGTGCGCTGCTCGCGCCAGCGCGAGGTGGTCCGCGCGCAGCGCCGCCCGGCGCTCCAGGTAGTCGTCGGCGAGGGCGTATTCGAGCAGCAGATGCATGCCGCCACCGTTCCACGTGAACGAACTCGCCCCGCGGACGGGCGGACGGTGGCATAGCGTCCCGGGGATGGGACGACGCCTGGTGGTCATCGGAGGGGACGCGGCCGGCGGCAGCGCGGCGTCGCAGGCGAAGAAGCGGCAGCGCGATCTGGACGTGGTCATGTTCGAGCGCGGCCGGGCGACGTCGTACTCCGCGTGCGGCATCCCGTACTGGATCAGCGGCGCGGTCGAGGAGGAGGCGTCCCTGATCGCGCGGACGCCCGACCAGCACCGTGCCGCCGGGATCGACGTGCGCATGCGCACCGAGGTGGTCGGCATCGACCTGGCGGGGCGGGCGGTGCACTGGCGCGAGCTGGACGGCGGCGCCGAGGGGACCGAGCCCTTCGACGACCTGGTGTACGCGACGGGCAGCGTGCCCATGCGCCCGCCGGTGCCCGGGATGGACGCGGCCGGCGTCTACGGCGTCCAGGTCCTCGACGACGGGGTCGCCCTGCGCGCCGAGCTGGACGAGGGCTCGGTGAAGAGGGTCGTCGTGGTGGGCGGGGGCTACATCGGGCTGGAGATCGCCGAGGCATGCCGGGTTCGGGGGCTCGACGTCACGGTCGTCGACCTCTCCGCCACCCCGGTCGGGACCTTTGATCCCGACGTCGGCTCCTTCGTCGCCGACGCGGTGCGGGGGAACGGCATCGAGCTGGTCCTCTCCGACGGGGTGGCGGCCGTGGACGTCGGTGCCGACGGCCGGGCCCGGGCTGTGGTGACGGCCAGCGGCCGCGAGCTGCCCGCCGACCTGGTGGTGCTGGGACTGGGTGTCCGGCCGAACGTCCGCCTGGCGCAGCAGGCCGGGATCCCGCTTGGCGTCTCGGGCGGGATCGAGGTGGACGCCCGCATGCGCACCGGGGTCGACGGGGTGTGGGCCGCGGGGGACTGCGTCGAGTCTCGTCACCGGCTCTCCGGGCAGCGGGTGGTGGTCGCCCTCGGTACCCACGCCAACAAGCAGGGTCGGGTGGCCGGGATCAACATCGGTGGGGGATACGCGACCTTTCCCGGCGTCATCGGCACGGCGATCACCAAGGTCTGCGACCTGGAGGCGGCCCGCACCGGCTTGTCCAGCCAGGAGGCCGAGGCGGCGGGGTATTCCTTCGTCACCGCCTCGGTGGACTCGACCACCAGAGCCGGCTACTTCCCGGGCGCCCAGCCGATCCGGGTGAAGATGATCGCCGAGCGACGCAACGGCCGGCTGCTGGGCGCGCAGATCGTCGGCCGGGAGGCTGCTGCCAAGCGAATCGACGCGCTGGCCATCTGCATCTGGAACGAGATGGGTGTCGACGAGATCCTCTCCCTCGACCTCTCCTACGCGCCGCCGTTCTCGCCCGTGTGGGACCCGGTGCTCATCGCCGCCCGAAAGGCGTTCGAGGCCGTGGAGGCCGACGTCCGGCAGCTGTGAGGACGACCTCCGCGGACCGCCGGATTCGAAACTCGGCCGCGGGGCGGTTCCGCCCCGCGGTTCGCGGGCACGGTCGCAGCGACTCGCAGCCGACCCCACCGGGAGCACTCGCATGTCCGACGACCAGCACACCGTCCTCCGCTCGATGCACGACCTGGGCCTCGCCGCCTGGTTCGGCGGCAACCTCATGGGCGCCGTCGGTGTCAACGGGGCGGCGTCGGCCGCCGCCGACCCGAACGAGCGGACCCGGCTGAGTTCGGTGGGCTGGGGCAAGTGGTGGCCGGTGCAGGCCGCGGCCATCGGCGCCCACCTGGTGGGCTCGGTCGGCATGCTCCGTGCCGACCGTGGCCGGGTCGCGTCGCACCGGGGAGCAGCGGTCAACACCGCCGCGAAGACGGCGCTGACGGTGGCGGCCCTGGGCACCTCCGTGGCCAGCGGGGTCCTGGGCGCGAAGGTCGCGCAGGGGTCGCCGTCGCCGGCTGCCACGGCCACCGACCCGTCCGCGGCGACTCCGTCCGGCGTCTCGACGGCGCAGCGCGGGCTGAAGCCGCTGCAGTGGGTCAATCCGGCACTCACCGGCGCGCTGATCGTGCTGGCCGCGCAGCAGGGTGAGCAGCAGCGGACCTCGTCCCTGCTGCGGGGCGC
>JALYMS010000315.1 GCA_030773535.1 Actinomycetota bacterium
GCGAGTTGAGCACGATCCCGCCGACGACGGTGACGCCGGCGGCCGCGTCCCGCTGGCCCGCGAGCACCGCACGCTCGACCGTGGAGCCCTCGTGCGCCTTGAGCACGGCGAAGTCGACGCCGACCGAGCCATGCGCTCCGAGCACCTCGTGGTCGAACCCGTGGCGCTCCACCAGGCTCGGTGCGCCGTGAATGTGCAGGTCGGCGACTCCCGAGATCACGACCTTGTTCATCGCGGTCCCGGGGGACACTCAGCGACCCCCGTCACCCGTGGCGGAGCTGCCAGAGGCCGAGCTGCCAGAGGCCGAGCTGCCAGAACCCGTGCCTGCGGCGGGGCCGCCTGGGAAGTGGCCGTCTGCGGGCGAGTTGCCGGGTGCGGTGCTCCCGGCCGCGCCGGAGGCGATCGCCGGTGCAGGAACGGCCTCCGTCCTCGGCCCGTCGTCCTCCGCTGACGACCCGTCCGACCGGCGCCTGAGACCGATCATGTGCACCGCCACCCCGGCGACCAGGGCGGCCGCACCGATGCCGATCCACAGGGGCTCCATCACCAGTAGCGCGATCGCCGCCACCAGCATCAGCACCCGCTCGGGCACCTTCGCCGGGCCGAACAACCAGGCCCCGGTGACCACCGCGAGCGCCGCGACGGCGAACACCGAGGTGACGAAGGCGGTCAGGACGGTCTCGAAGCCGCCCTCGAACAGGAGGCCGACGCCGCGCTCCGACAGCACGAAGATGAACGGCACGAGGAACGCCGGCAGCGTGTACTTCCAGGTCAGCCACATCGTCTTGACCGGCTTGCCGCCGGTGATCGCGGCGGCGGCGAAGGGCGACAGCGCCGTCGGCGGGGACACCTCGCTGAGCACCGCGTAGTAGAAGATGAACATCGCCGAGGCGAAGGGCGGGACGCCGACCTGCTGCAGCGCCGGTGAGATGACGACGAAGGCGATGATGAAGCTCGCCGTCACGGGAACCGCCAAGCCGAGCAGGATGACCACGACCGCCGACAGGATCGCGGTCAGGACCAGGCTGCCGCCGGCGAGGTCGACGATGATCCCGGCCAGCCGCAGGGCCAACCCGGTCAGGGTCATGACGCCGACGATGATGCCGGCGATGGCCATGACGGGGATGACCGACAGGGCTCCGGTGGCACCCTGGCTGAGCGAGTGCCAGATCTTCTGCGGCGTGATCCAGGACTTGCGGTCCAGGAAGCTCAGCAGGAACGCCAGCACGGTGGCGTAGACGACGGCACGGAACGGCGTGTAGCCGAGCACCATGAAGAAGACGATCGCGGCGAGCGAGCTGAAGTGGTAGCCGAACCGGAACAGCAGCTTCCAGGGCGACTCTGTCTCCATGGCCACGGTGTGCGTCTTGTGCCGGCGGGCGTCCATCTCGATCGCCAGGATGATCCCGAGGTAGTACAGGATCGTCGGGATCGTCGCCCAGACGAGCACCTCGAGGTAGGAGACCTGGAGCAGCTCGGCGATGATGAACGCCGCCGCGCCGAGCGTCGGCGGCGACAGGATCGCGCCGATGCCGGCGGCGGCCAGCACGCCACCGCCGGGCTCCGCGGGGTAGCCGGCCTTCTTCAGCAGCGGCCAGGCGATCCCACCGAGGGTGACCGTGGTGGCCACCCCGGAGCCGGAGACGGTGCCCAGCAGGAAGCCCGACAGGGTCACGGTGCGCCCGGGGCCGGCCGGCGACTGGCCGAACGCGGCGAAGGACAGGTCGATGAAGAACCGGGTCGCTCCGGAAGCGGCGAGGACCGCGCCGTAGATGGTGAACAGGATGATGTAGGTGGCGGCCACCTCGAGCGGCGTGCCGAAGATGCCCTGCGTGCCCATGACGTTGTGCCCGACCAGCCGCGGTAGTCCGAAGCTGGCGGTCGTGAACGGCGAGGGCATGTAGGACCCGAAGTAGGCGTAGGCCAGGAACCCGACCACGACCACCGGGACCAGCACGCCCACCGTCCGGCGCGCGGCCTCGAGGATCAGCAGGACCAGCAGGATGCCGATGACCAGGTCGAGGGTGGTGGGGACGACGGCCCGCCGGAAGAAGGCCTGCCAGTCGCTGACGATGTAGACCGCCGGGACCAGGGAGACCAGCGCCAGCGCCCAGTCGAGCACGTTGGGGTGGTCGGGCTTGCCCGACGCCTTCGCCGCCTCCGAGCGGTTCCAGCCGCGGTAGGTCAGGAACGTCAGGAACAGGCCCACGCTCAGGAACGTGGGCAAATAGACCTGCCGGGGCGTCGGGTTGAACACCCAGTAGAGGGCGTACAGCGACAGTCCCACGCCGACGACCGCGCCGACGTAGCTCGGGATCCCGGTGAGCTTCCGGGCCGGCTTCTCGGCCTCGAACTCGGCGAGCAGCGCCTCCTCGTCGATGGCGTCGGCGTCATCGAGCTTCGGGGCGTTCGGCGACTTGTCGAGGGTGGCCACGTCGACGATGCCCCCGGGGCGGTGCCCGGCGGAGTGCGCGAGGTGGTGCTGCCGGGCGTGCTCCTGCTGCTGCGGATCCTCCGCGGTGGACGTCCGCCCGAGACCTGGCAGCTTCATTTCGACTCCTCGATTTGCAGTAGCACGGTCGGGTTCTCGCCGACGACGCGTTGCCAGACGGGTACGGGCGGGGCGCCGGGCACCCAGAGCGTGCGCTCGCCGAGGTCGGTGGCGGCGATGTTGAGCTGGTCGAAGACGGCGGGCCGCGCGGGATCCGGATCGACCACGTAGGCGCGGCGGTCGCCGGCCGGGGCGGGGCGCGGCGCGCCCGGGACGGCGTAGTACTCCTCGAGGACGGCCAGCTGGTCGGCGGCGATCTCCACCAGCTCGAACCGGCCATCGCGACCCACCTGGTACCGCTCCTCGGCGAGGGTGCCGTAGATGCTGTTGCGGTAGCTCACCGCGAACCGGTCGCCCGGCAGCGGCACCCGCGCGAGAAGCCCGCCGTCTGCTGTGCGCACGGTCACAGATTGCCCCCCGTTGCCGCTGGCGGCGACCGCTAGAGCACCGCCGGCCACCGCGATCAGAAGCACGAGCAGGGCGACCAGCCAGGGCAGGCGGCCCCACCGCCGGCGGGCGTCCCGCGTGCTGCCGGGGCCGGAGGCTCCCCCGGCACCCGACAGCACGGGAACGCTTCCCGGACCGGACTCAGCCGACCGAGTCGAAGTACGCCTGCGCACCGGGGCAGGTCTCGATGAATGCCACCTCGGCGGCGTTCTCCGGGTCCAGCTCCTCGGCCGCCGGGTGCACCGTGATCAGCTGCTCCTTGTTCTCGAAGATCACCCGCGTCATGTCCTCCTGCAGGCTCTCGTCCATGTCGCTGCGGACGACGAGGATGTTCGGCGACACCACCTGCGAGGACGGCTTGTCCTGACCCTCGTACGTCTCGGCCGGGATCTCGCCCTCGAAGTAGTAGTCGCCGTACTCCTCGGCGAGCTGCTCGGCGTACTCACCGGTGTCGATCAGGACGAGCTCGTCGCTGCTCGCGAGGTCGACGATCGCACCGGTGGGCAGGCCCCCGGACCAAGCGCCGACGTCGACGGTGCCGTCCTGGATGGCCGCGACCGTCTCGGCCACGCCCAGCTGAACCCGCTCGATGTCGGCCTGCGGGTCCAGTCCCGCGGCCTGCATGATCCGGTCGGCGGTGACCTCCGAAGCCGACCCCACGGCGCCGGGTGAGACCCGCTTGCCCTTGAGGTCCTCGATCGTCTTGATGCCGGTGTCGGCGGTCGTGAAGAAGTGGACGTAGTTGTTGTAGAGGTTGCCCAGCGAGCACACGTCGATCGGCTCGGCGAAGGTGTTCTCCCCGTTCACGGCGTCGGAGACGACGTCGCCGAGAGCCAGCGCCATCTGCGCCTGGTCGGTCTCGAGCAGCTTCATGTTGTCGACCGAGGCGTTGGTCTCCTGCACGGTGACCACCACACCCGGGAGCTCCGCGCTGATGACGTTGGCGATGCCGCCGCCGTAGGGGTAGTAGACGCCGCCCGTGCCACCGGTGGCGAAGGTCAGGTTCTCGTTGCGCTCCTCGGCCTGGGTCTGGCCACCGCCGCCGCCACCGGCTTCCTCGGATTCACCTCCGCCACCACAGGCGGCGAGGAGGACGCTCGAAGCGACCCCCACGGCGAGGAGCAGACGGGGGCGCTGCCGGGGGGCAACGGGTGAGCTGGAAGTCATCGTCGGCCTTCCTTGGGAGTGCGTCCGGACCGACGTGGGTTCACGATCGGCATGCGAACCGTGGCACGCCGGCGGCTTCTGTGCCGGTCAGGACGACTGAAGTTATGAACCAGTGACCGGAGTGAAGCACCTCAATCTTTCGGATGTCTACTGTTTACGATGTTCCGGCACGAGGACGGTCCACAGCCAGGCGCGGAGGTCGTTGCGGTGCTCGAGGAACAGCCCATCCGCGCCCTTCCGCTCCGCGACCTCGTCCACGAACGGCTGCAGGAGATGCTGATCAGCCGGGCACTGGCACCGGGCGACCATCTCGTCGAGGAACGGCTGGCATCGCAGCTCGGAGTCAGCCGCGGCCCGGTGCGCGAAGCGCTGCAGCGGCTGCACCGCGACGGCTGGATCACGCTCCGCCCCCGTCATGGCGCCTTCGTCAACCAGCCCACGACCGAGCAGGTGCACGAGTTCTTCGAGGCGCGGGAACTGGTGGAGAGGTCGGCGGCCCGGCTCGCCGCGCAGCGGTGCACCCCTGAGGACGCCGCGGCGCTGCTGCTCATCTGCGACGGGGCCGAGGAGGATCTGCGGCGCGGGGCACCCCCTCAGCAGATGGGCACTCACACGGCCTCCTTCCACCGCCGCGTGCTCGAGACCGCACGCAACCACATCCTGCTCGAATTCGGGCAGCAGCTCTCCCAGCGCAGCCGCTGGTTCTTCGCCCCGCTCGTGTCCAGCATCGGCCCGCGGGCCTGGGTCGAGCACCGGGAGGTGGCCGAGCTGATCGCCGGCGGCCGGGCGGACGAGGCCGCCGAAGCCATGCACGTCCACATCACGAGTTCGCGGGACGCCTACCTCGAGGGCCACGGCGCCGACCGGCCGGCCATGACCCCGGCGCCGGCGCCGGCACCGCGGCTGCAGGTCGCCCCATGATCGCGACCACCCGCTCCGCGACCCGCCCACCCCTTCTCCGAGGAGTTCCATGTCCACGAATCCGGTAGTGCTGGTGACCGGCGCGTCGAGCGGTATCGGCCGTGCGTGCGCCGAGGCCTTCCTCGCCCAGGGGGCCCGGGTGATCGCGGCCGCGCGCCGCACGGAGCGCCTGCAGGAGCTGCAGTCCCAGCACGACGGCGCCGTCCTGCCGCTGGAGATGGACGTGCGCGACCGGAGCCAGGTGAACGACGCCCTC
>JALYMS010000316.1 GCA_030773535.1 Actinomycetota bacterium
GCGAGCATGGCCGCCTGGGGAAGGGTCAGGTCGACGGCGTTCACGCTGAAGTACTTCTGCGCCGCGGCCTGGATGCCGTAGGCGCCCTGCCCGAAGTAGACGATGTTGAGGTAGCGGGTGAGGATCTCGTCCTTGTCGTAGGTGTCCTCCAGGGCCAGCGCCAGCCGGGCCTCACGCAGCTTGCGGCCCACGCTCTCCTCGGTGGCGGCCTTGCCTTCCTCGGCCGTGGGCGCCGTCTGCAGCAGGGTCTGCTTGACCAGCTGCTGGGTGAGGGTGGAGCCGCCCTCCTGGACCTCGCCCGCCGCGACGTTCGTGACCAGCGCACGCATGGTGCCCTGCACGTCCAGGCCGTTGTGGGCGTAGAAGCGGGAGTCCTCGATGTCGACGAGCGCCTGCTTCATCACCTCGGAGATCTGGTCGGACTCCACCGGCGTGCGGTTGTTCGCGTAGAAGTTCGTGATGAGCGACCCGTCGGCGGCGAGCACGCGGCTGTTGCCGGCGGGGGTCTCGTCGGTGAGCTCGACCGGCAGGGCGTCGAGGAGGGACGCCGAGTTCCGGGCGACCATCCCGGTGCCGCCGACGAGGGGCAGCATCAGTCCGGCGAGCAGCGCGCCGGCGACGACGATCGTCGCGGCGAGCTTCGCGATGACACGGGCCCGGGAGTTCACGTTCTCCGACATCGCAGGCGAATGTACGTGCCGGACGGAACACTCCGCCGGGCTCAGCGACGGCGCGCGGGCAGCACCCTCGTCCGCGGCGTGCCGGTCGGCGTGTCGGCGTCCGCCCCGGTCAGCTCCGCCGTCATGACCTGCAGACCGTCGAGGTCGTGCACGTCACCTGCCGTGGCGGGCACGGTCCGGACGCAGACCTCCGGATGGGCGCTGGTGAACCGGTCGGCCAGGTGCTGCTCCCGGGTGGCCTGGACCATCCGCTCGGCGTGCACGCGGAGTGCCGCCGCGGCGAGAGCGGCTCCCGGTCCACCGGCCTCTGCGACCGCCTCCGCGGCGCCCTCGGCGCGGGTCGCCGTGAGGGCGGTGGTCGCGGGCGGGTGCGTACGGTTGAGCACCAGGCCGGCCAGCGGCATCCCCTCGGAGCTGAGCCGGTCGACGAAGTAGGACGCCTCCCGCAGCGCGTCCGGTTCCGGCGTGGCGACGACGACGAACCACGTGCCGGGGCGACGGAGCAGCTCGTAGGTGGCGGTGGCCCGCTCCCGGAAGCCGCCGAACATGGTGTCCAGCGCGCTCACGAACGCCGAGATGTCGCGCAGCAGCTGGCCGCCGAGCACCTTGCTGATGATCCGGCTGAACACGAGGAACCCCGCGCTCACGAATTTGAGCCCCGCGCGGCTGGGGGCGGTGAGCAGCCGGATCATCGGGCCGTCGAGGAAGCGGCTCATCCGGTTCGGGGCGTCGAGGAAGTCCAGCGCCGAACGCGACGGCGGGGTGTCGACGACGATCAGGTCCCACTGCTCGCTGGCCCGCAGCTGGCCCAGCTTCTCCATGGCCATGTACTCCTGCGTCCCGGAGAAGGAAGAGGACAGCGACTGGTAGAAGGGGTTGGCGAGGATCTGCTCGGCCCGCTCGGGCGTGGAGTGCGCGACGACGACATCGTCGAAGGTGCGCTTCATGTCCAGCATCATCGCGTGCAGCTCGCCTGGGGCCCCCGGCACGTCCACCCACCGGGGTTCGTTGTCCAGCTCTCCCAGACCGAGGGACTGGGCCAGCCGCCGCGCCGGGTCGATCGTCAGGACGACGACCGTCCGGCCGGCCTGCGCCGCTGCCAGGGCGAGCGCCGCCGACGTCGTCGTCTTGCCGACGCCACCCGCGCCGCAGCACACCAGGATGCGGGTCCGCCGGTCGGCGATCAGCGCCGCGAGGTCCATCGGGGCCGCCGTCGGGGCCGCCCGGCCGGGTCGGGCCCCCGCTCGCGGGGAGCCCGCCTGCTCCGCCTCGCCCGCGCTCATGCGGCGACTCCGGTACGCAGATGGTCCTCGAGCCGGCCGGCCTGCTCGAACAGGCAACCCAGGTCCATGGGCCCGGGCATCAGCGGCAGCTCCACCGTCGGCCGGCCCAGCGCCGCCACCTGGTCGCGGAGGGCATCCTGGGCGGTCCATCGACGGGCGTGCTCGACGACCTCGGCGGCCAGCGCGTCGGCGATCTCGGGCCCCGGAGGCAGGTGGGCCGCGGCGAGGGCGGGAGCGAGGTCGGCTCCGGTCAGCAGACCCTGGGCCGCCCGCTCCAGCTCCGCCGGCGGGAGGACCGGCTCGGCGGCCATGTTCACCACCACCGAGCCGACGGGCAGCCCGGCCGCGGTCAGCTCGGCGGTGGCGTCCGCGGTCTCCTGGACCGGCATGTCCTCCAGCAGCGTCACCAGGTGCACCGCCGTCTGGGGGGAGCGCAGCACGGCCATCACACCGTCGCTCTGGGTCTTGATCGGCCCGGAGCGTGCCAGCTGAGACATCTCGCCGGTGACGTTGAGGAACCGGGTGATCCGCCCGGTGGGCGGGGCGTCGACGACCACGGCGTCGTAGACCGGGCGGCCGCCGTGGCGCCGGGTCACCGCCTCCTTGATCTTCCCGGTGATCAGTACGTCGCGGAGACCGGGCGCGATGGCGGTGGCGAAGTCGATAGCGCCCATCTTGCGCAGCGCCCGGCCGGCCCGGCGGAGGTTGTAGAACATGTCGAGGTAGTCGAGCAGTGCCTCCTCGACGTCGATCGCCAGCGCCTTGACCTCGCCGTGTCCGCGGGCCACGGCGACCCGTCGCTCCTCGTAGGGCAGGGGCGGAGTGTCGAACAACTGTGCGATGCCCTGCCGCCCCTCCGTCTCGACCAGCAGCACGGAGGCCCCACCGGCGGCGAGGGCCAGCGCGAGCGCGGCGGCGACGGTGGTCTTGCCGGTCCCCCCCTTACCGGTGACGACATGCAGGCGCACGGGCGAGGGCGGCACGGACGCCGGCTCAGAGCTCACCCGACCCAGCGTAGGAGCCGGCCGGCGGGCGGCCAGCGGCCGCCCGCCCGGCTACGGCCTGCCTGTGGCTGCGCTAGCGTCCCGGCCATGACCGAACCGGCCCGTCGCAGGTGGGAGTACGCCACCATCCCGCTGCTGATCCACAACACCAAGGCGATTCTCGACTCCTGGGGGGTCGACGGATGGGAGCTGGTGACCGTCCTCCCCGGTCCGACCGGCGCCGACCAGCTCGTCGCCTATCTGAAGCGGCCGGCGTGACCACCAGCGCCGGAGCGCCGGTCGAGGGCTGGCACGCCCGGCTGGCGAAGCTGGGCATCCGGCTGCCCCCGGTGGCAGCTCCGGTCGCCTCCTACGTCCCCGCCGTCCGGACCGGGTCTCTGGTCTTCACCTCAGGTCAGCTGCCGTTCGTCGAAGGCGGACTGCGGCGCACCGGCAAGGTCGGCGGCTCGGTGGACGTCGAGGCGGCCGCTGCCGATGCGAAGGTCTGCGCCCTCAACGCCCTGGCCGCGATCGACGACCTGGTCGGCCTGGACTCGGTGGCCCGGGTCGTGCGGGTGGTGGGCTACGTGGCCAGCGCCGAGGGCTTCACCGGTCAGCCGCGCGTGGTGAATGGTGCCAGCGAGCTCCTGGGCAAGATCTTCGGCGAGGCCGGGGAGCACGCCCGCAGCGCCGTCGGGGTGGCCGAACTCCCGCTCGGTGCCCCCGTGGAGGTCGAGCTCACCGTCGAGCTGAGGTGAGTTCGGTGGGCCGGGAGACCGGCACGATGCCGAAGCAGGCCTCCACGGTGGTGCTGCTGCGCGACGGCGCCCGCGGCCTCGAGGTCTACCTGCTCCGCCGCACCAAGGGCATGCCCTTCGCCGGCGGGATGACCGCCTATCCCGGCGGCGGGGTGGACCCCCGGGACGGCGACGTCGAGATCGGCTGGGTCGGCCCGGCGCCCACGGAGTGGGCCGCGGCGTTCGGTTGCGACGAGCGGACGGCCCGTGAACTGGTCTGCGCAGCGGTGCGCGAGACCTTCGAGGAAGCCGGGGTGCTGCTGGCCGGCGACCCCGCGGGCGGCGACGTCGTCCCGGACGTGTCCGGCGAGGACTGGGAAGCGCAGCGGAAGGCGCTGCTGTCCCGCGAACTGTCCCTCACCGAGCTGCTTGCCGGGCGCGGGCTCGCCCTCCGCTCGGACCTGCTGCGGCCCTTCGCGCACTGGATCACACCGCCGGTCGAGCCCCGGCGCTACGACACCAAGTTCTTCGCCGCCGCGCTGCCCATCGGCCAGGAGGCCCGGCACGTGTCCGGAGAGGCCGACGAGGCGCAGTGGCTCACCCCGTCGGCGGCACTGGCGGAGATGCGAACCGGTACCCGGCCGATGCTCCCACCCACCATCCACACCCTGGGCCAACTGGAGCCCTTCGCGGACGTCGCGGCGGCACTGGCGGGTTCGCCGCCGGAACCGCTCCAGCCGATCAGTCCGACGTTCGTCGAGGAGGCAGACGGCCGCTGGGCGGTCCTCCCCGACGGCACACGGATCCGAATGGTCGTGCCATTGCCTTCGTGAGCCTCCGGCTCACACCGCGGCCAATGGCCGTACCCGGCTGGCGTCGAGCCGCTGCGTCGTGCCTGCGCGGGACCCTCCGGGCCCCACTCGGCGCGACCATGACATCGCGACCCTCCGGGCCCCGCGTCCGGTCCACCCGCTGCGCCGTCTCCCTTACCGAGCCCGCCGCCGCAAGCGGTCCTCGTCGAGGACGACGACGGACTTGCCCTGGAGCTGGATCCAGCCGCGGTGCACGAAGTCGGCCAGGGCCTTGTTCACCGTCTCCCGGGACGCGCCGACCAGCTGGGCGAGCTCTTCCTGCGTCAGGTCGTGCTTCACGCGCAGGCCCTCGTTGTCCCGGCTGCCGAACCGGTCGGCCATCTGCAGGAGGGCCTTGGCGACCCGGCCAGGCACGTCGGTGAAGATCAGGTCCGCGACGGAGTCGTTCGTGCGCCTGAGCCGCCGGGCCAGCACCCGCAGCAGCTGTTCACCGATCTCCGGATGCGCCTCGATCCACGGAAGCAGCACCGACTGCGGCATCCGGGCGAGCTTGACGTCGGTGACCGCGGTCGCCGTGGCGGTCCGCGGACCCGGGTCGAACACGGAGAGCTCGCCGAACTGGTCCGAGGGGCCCATGACGGCCAGTACGTTCTCGCGCCCGTCCGGCGCCCGCCGCGACAGCTTGATCTTGCCGTTCAGGACGATGTACATGCTGTCGCCGGGCTCGCCCTCGTTGAAGACCACCCGGCCGCGAGGAAGCGTGAGGGTCTCCAGCCGGCTGGCGACCGGGTCGACCGCGTCTTCCGAGAGCCCCTGGAAGATCCCGGACTGGGCCAGCACCTCGTCCACTACACGTCCTCTCGCACCGATCGGACGCGCGCGGCGGCGTCCGTGTCCGGAGGGAGTCTAGGCGGGTGTGCGGTTCGTCACCCGATCGGTGGGCGGCGGAGTCCCTCTCCCGAGCGAGTGGTTCGGAGCACATCGGCGAGGCCGGGGCGGTGCCGGCCCGGACTCAGACGAGCGGCGGGTTGCCCGACCGGCCCCGTGCGCCCCGCCGGCGGCGCCAGCGGCCCAGGGCGCGGCGGATGCCCGACTTGGCGAGGGTGTCGACCTCGCCCGGGCTGGCGCTGTTCAGGAACTCGGCCACCTCGCCAGGACCGGCCGGGCGGCGCAGAGGCTCCTCGACGCGCTCCATCACCAGCAGGAAGGCGATGAGCAGCGGCGGGAAGAGGATGACGCTGAAAGCGACCATCTCGACCTCCTCGGACCGTCGGTGTGCATCGGTGGCACGTGCGCCCGGGCCACGCCCGGTGGCCCCCAGGGTACGGCGCGGGCCGCCACCGGTCCTGATGGCGGCGGGAACGGCGCTTCCGGGCGGCGAACGACGACGCCCGAGTCCCTGCGGTAGGACGGTCGACGTGCGGAGGGCGTCAGTCGGGCCGCCTACGCTCGACGGCGTGTCGATGCCTGCGCCGGAACCCACCGCCGAGGTCGCGCCGGCGGTGGTTCCGGACGCCGTCCCGGAGGCGGCAGCGCTGCCCGCCTACGCGGGGCCGACCCGACTCCGGCGTCCCACGCGGGCCGCCCTGACCGGCAGCTCACCTCTCGATCCTGATGAGACCGCCCTCTCCCGCACGCGTCGCGCTCGCCGCATGGCTCGCGAGCTCGCCGTTCTCCATCCCGACGCGCACTGCGAGCTCGACTTCACCAACGCCTTCGAGCTGCTGGTCGCCACGGTGCTGTCGGCGCAGACGACCGACAAGATGGTCAACAAGGTGACTCCGCTGCTGTTCGCCCGCTACCCCGACGCTGCCGCCCTGGCCGGGGCCGACCGCACCGAGCTGGAGGCGATCCTCAAGCCGACCGGGTTCTTCCGGGCGAAGGCGAACTCGGTGCTGGGCCTGAGCCAGGTCCTCGTCGAGCGGTTCGACGGCGAGGTGCCCGGCCGGATGGCCGACCTGGTGACGCTGCCCGGCGTCGGCCGCAAGACCGCGAACGTCGTGCTCGGCAACGCCTTCGGCGTCCCAGGCCTCACGGTGGACACCCACTTCGGCCGGCTGGTCCGCCGGTTCGGCTGGACGGCGGAGGAGGACCCGGTCAAGGTCGAGGCGGAGGTCGCCCGGCTGGTCGTGAAGAAGGAGTGGACCGACTTCAGCCATCGGATCATCTTCCACGGCCGCCGGGTCTGCCACGCCAAGAAGGCCGCGTGCGGCGCCTGCGGACTGGCCGCCTGGTGCCCCTCCTACGGGATCGGGCCGACCGACCCCGAGGTCGCCCTGAAGCTCGTCAAGTCGCCCACCGCCTCGGACACCGAGTGATGCGGAGGGTCCTGTTCGTCGCGGTGCTGGCTGCCCTGGTGGCGGGCTGCACGTCTCCGTCGGAGAACCCCGACGCGCCGCCACCCGCCGCTGCGGAGACCCCGAACCCCTTCGCGCCGTGCCCCACTCAGCTGGACCAGGCGGTGGCGGCACGCAGCGCGCTGCCACCGCTCGCCTTCGAGTGCGTCGGCGGCGGGACGCTGGATCTCGCCCGCGCCCCCGGAGTACCCACGGTGGTGAACCTCTGGGGCAGCTGGTGCGGGCCGTGCCGGGAGGAGCTGCCCTTCCTGCAGGAGTTCGCCGACGCCGCCGGGGACCAGGTGCGGGTCCTCGGAGTCATCAGCAAGGACGGGGTGCCCCAGGCGCAGTCCTTCGCGTCGGACACCGGGGTCCGCCTGCCCAGCGCGTTCGACGGCGAGGGGGAGCTCATGGCAGAACTCGGGCTCAACGGGCTCCCGTACACGGCCTTCCTCGCAGCCGACGGCACCCTCGTCCACAGCGAGCTGGGGCCGGTCGAGTCGGTCGACGAGCTCGCGAGCCTGGTCGCCGAACACCTCGGGGTGCGGTTGTGACCGCTCAGCCCCGGGAGGACCGGCCGGACGGCCTGCCGGACTACCTGGTGCGGCTGCTCGACGGCGCCGTTGAGCTGCCCCTGCACCACCGCATGCCGAAGGCGACGTCGACCGCCCGCCGCTCCGCCGTGCTGATCCTCTTCGGCGAGGGCCCGTTGGGATCCGACGTCCTCCTCATCGAGAAGTCCGCGCACCTGCGGACGCACGCCGGGCAGCCGGCCTTCCCGGGCGGTCGGGCCGATCCGGGGGACAACTACCCCATCGGGACGGCGCTGCGCGAGGCGCAGGAGGAGGCCGGGATCGACCCAGACGGCGTCCGCGTGCTGGCCACGCTGCAGGAGCTGTTCCTCGGGCCGTCGGACAACCTCGTCGTCCCCGTCCTCGCCTGGTGGGACGACCCCCGTGACGTGACCGTCGGCGATCCCCGCGAGGTCGCCCGGGTGGCCCGAGTCCCCCTGGCCGACCTGACCGACCCGGCGAACCGATTCAAGGTCGCTCATCCGTCCGGCTACATCGGTCCGGCGTTCGCCGTCGCCGACATGGTCGTGTGGGGGTTCACCGCCGGGCTGCTCGAGGCGGTCCTCGAGGCCGCCGGGCTAGCCGAGCCGTGGGACGAGGACGACGTGCGCCCGCTGCCCGCCTCGGCCATCCGCCCCTACGGGCTACCGGGGGCGGTCGATGCCGGCGGGGAGGAGGACGCCGCCGCGCCGACGGTCGCCGATCCCCCGCCCGACGGCCCTCCGACGCGTACGGTTCCGCCCCGATGAGGAGGCGACCGGCGGCGGGACGGCGGGGCGGCGGACTGCTGCTCGGCCTGCTCGTGCTGCCCGCTGTGCTGGCCGGCTGCGGCGATGGGCGGGCGGGCGAATCATCGACCGGGCAGGCGCCCGGCACCGCGGCACCGGGCGTGGGCACGGTGACCACCGGGGCCGACGGGGTCCAGGAGATCACCCTGCAGACGCAGGACGACTACGAATTCACCCCCGACACGTTCACGGTCGCGCCGGGGAAGGTGCGGCTCACCGTGGCCAACGTGGCCAGGGACATGACGCACAACTTCCGCTTCACCCCCGACGAGGGGCCCGCGGCCATCGATGCCGAAATCTCGCTCCTCGCGGCAGGGCAGGATGTGACCATCGAGTTCGAGGTCACCGAGCCCGGGGACTATCCCTTCGAGTGCAGCTTCCACATACAGCTCGACCAGGTCGGCACCATGACGGTGCAGGAGCCGTAGTTGTCCGTCGTCGACCTGGTGCTGATCGCACTCGCGCTGCTCTTCGCCCTGTCCGGCTTCCGGCGGGGACTGCTCGTCTCGGCCACCTCCATCGTCGGATTCGTCGTCGGGGCGGTGCTCGGCGCCCAGCTGTCCGGTCCGGTGGCCGACCGGATCGACGGCTCGAGCGTCACCCGGGTCTTCGCCGCACTGGTGGTGGTGCTGGCCGGTGCGCTGCTCGGCCAGATCCTGGCCGGGGCCGCGGGTCGGGCACTGCGCACCCGGGTCACCTGGGAACCGGCCAAGATGGTCGACTCGGTCGCGGGAGCCGTGGTCTCGGCCGTGGCGGTGCTGCTGGTCGCCTGGATGGTCGCCTCCCCGCTGGCCAGTTCCCCCTTCCCGTCCGTGGCCGGGCAGGTGCGCCAGTCCGTGCTGGTGGAGGCGGTGGACGCGGCGATCCCGGACTCGCTGCGGGCGGTGTACGAGTCGCTGAGGTCGGCGATCGACCAGCGCGGCCTGCCCGACGTCCTGGACCCGCTGACACCCACCGAGGTCCGCGACGTGCCGCCGCCCGACGAGGCGCTGCTGTCGAGCCCCGTGGTCTCCTCGGTGAAAGGTTCGGTGGTGAAGGTGCGCGGAGTGGCGCCCTCGTGCGCCCGGCAGATCGACGGCTCCGGCTTCGTCTACGCGCCGGAGCGCGTGATGACCAACGCCCACGTGCTGGCGGGAGTGACCGATCCGGTCGTGCTCGCGGAGGGGAACGAGTACGACGCCACCCCGGTCTACGTGGACGAGGCGCTGGACGTCGCCGTCCTGGCGGTCCCCGACCTGCCGCAGGTCCCTCTGGGCTTCGCGCCCGCGCCGGCCGAGACGGGGGCCGGCTCCATCATCATGGGCTACCCCGGTGGCGGGGACCTCTACGTCGGTGCGGCCCGCGTGCGCGACCGCGGGAACATCAGCGGGCCCGACTTCCGCAACACCACGACGGTGGTCCGCGACGTCTATGCGCTGTTCGGGACGGTGCGTGCCGGCAACTCGGGCGGCCCACTGTTCGCGCCCGACGGCAGCGTCCTGGGCGTGGTCTTCGCCTCCGCCCCCGACGACCCGACGACCGGTTACGCCCTCACGGCACAGCAGGTGGCCGCCGCTGCCACCACCGGCAGCACGGCGTCGGCCGAGGTCGGCACCGGCCCCTGCGAGTAGCGGGTGCTCAGCCGGCCGCCCACTCGGCGAGCGCCGAGCTGACGACCTCGGGTGCCTCCTCCTGGGGGAAGTGGCCGATCTCCGGCAGCGCGCGCCACTCGTAAGCCGCTGCGACGTACCGGCCGGAGCCCATCGCCGTCGCGGGCAGGACGCAGGTGTCCAGCTCCCCGTGCAGCTGCAGGGTCGGCGCGGTCACCGGGGCGGCCATCCGCCGGGCGTAGCGCAGGCCGTCGGGCCGCAGTTGCGAACGGGCGGCCCACCGGTGGTACTCCATGGCGCCGTAGGCGGCCTGCGGGATGCGCGAGGCCGACCGGTAGCGGTCCACAGCCTCGGCGAAGTCTGCGGTCCTGGCCCATCCGGGTCCGGACCATCGCTGCAGGAGATCGGCGACCGGGTCGTCGTCGGCGCGGGTCAGCATGCGCTCGGGGAGCCGGGGGATCTGGAAGCGGAGGAAGTAGCGCGAGGCCCGCCGCTGTGCGGGATCCGCCATGCCCGCCCTCAGCCGGCGCGGGTGGGCCATGGACAGCACGACCAGGCGGCGGACGGTGCGCGGGTGCAGCGCCGCCATGGTCCAGCCCAGGAGCCCACCCCAGTCGTGGCCGACGACGACGGCTTCCCGCTCGCCGAGCGCCCGTACCAGGGCCGCGACGTCGGCCGCGAGCGTGGGCAGGTCGTAACCCCGCGGCGGCTTGTCGCTGGCGCCGTAGCCCCGCAGGTCCGGCGCGACGGCGTGGAACCCGGCCGAGGCCAGAGCCGGGAGCTGGGAGCGCCAGGTCCACCAGAACTGCGGGAAACCGTGCAGGAGCAGCACCAGCGGCCCCTCGCCCGCCTCCGCGACGTGCAGCCCGATGCCGTTGGCCGAGATGGAGCGGTGCGTCCACGGCCCGGGCAGCAGGACGCTGGTCGCGTCGGGACGGCCGTCCGCCGGGACGGTCATGGGAGCTTCCGCCGGTCAGACCTTGTAGGACTCGTTGCCGCGCAGCTCCGCCTTGCCGTTGGTCACGGTGGGCACCTCGCGGCGGCGCTGGCCAGGGGCCTCGCGGTGCATGACCTCGGGCAGATCCCGCAGGGTCTCCATGGTGCGCTCGGGCTTCTCGATCTTCTTGAGCATGCGCTTCCCGACCAGCGCGGCGATGCCGGCGAGGAGGAGCAGGAAGACGGTGACGATGGCGTAGGACACCCAGCGGGGGAGCCCGAGTGCCGTCAGTGCCTCCGCGAGGGTGATGAAGAAGAAGATGCCGGCGAAGGCGGCCATCACGCCGGCGGCGCCGAAGAGCCCGACGCTGACGCCCGCCTTCTTCGCCGACGTCCCGATCTCGGCCTTGGCCAGCTCGATCTCGCTGCGGATCAGCATCGAGACGTCGGCCATGGCGCTCTGCACGAGCGAACCGACGGAGGGCTCGTCGGCCACCGCGATCCCGTCGGTGCGGGTGGAGGACACACTGTGGCTCACGGGAGCTCCTTCATCGTCCACGCCCGGGGGGCGGGGGTCGTCTGCCGGTCGGGGAGAATCGTGCCCCACGGCGCGTGGCGGCAACCCCCGCGTCCCCCGTACGGAGTTCCGGGAGCGAGGACCCGGCGACCCCGGGGGGCCGAAAGCACGCTTTCGGCCCCCCGAAGGCGGCGTCAGTCCTCGGACGACGAGGCGGGCAGCTTGTCCTTGATCATGTCCATGACCGACGAGTCGGTCAGCGTGGTCACGTCGCCGAGATCGCGGTTCTCGGCGATGTCGCGCAGCAGCCGGCGCATGATCTTCCCGGAGCGGGTCTTGGGCAGCTCCTGCACCACCATGATCTGCCGCGGCTTGGCGATCGGGCCGATGTCCTTCCCGACGTGCGTGCGCAGCGTCTGGATCAGCTCGTCGCCGGAGTCCACGGCGTTCCCGCGGAGGATCACGAAGGCGACGATGCCCTGCCCGGTCGTCGGGTCGCTGGCCCCGACCACCGCGGCCTCGGCGACCGTCGGGTGCCCGACGAGGGACGACTCCACCTCCGTCGTCGAGATGCGGTGGCCGGACACGTTCATGACGTCGTCCACCCGGCCGAGGAGCCAGATGTTGCCGTCGGCGTCCTTCTTGGCCCCGTCACCGGCGAAGTAGACGTTCTTGCCGAAACGGGACCAGTAGGTGTCGACGTACCGGTCGTCGGCACCCCAGATGGTGCGCAGCATCGACGGCCACGGGTCGGTGAGCACCAGCAGTCCGGACTCGTCGTTGCCGAGCTCGTTGCCCTCGTCGTCGACCACCTTCGCCGAGATGCCCGGGAAGGGGTGCTGCGCAGAGCCCGGGACCAGGCTCGTGACGCCGGGCAGCGGGGTGAGCATGTGCGCGCCGGTCTCGGTCTGCCACCAGGTGTCCATGATCGGGCAGCGGCCGCCGCCGATGTGCTTGTGGTACCAGAGCCAGGCCTCGGGGTTGATGGACTCGCCCACCGACCCGAGCAGCCGCAGCGACGTGAGGTCGAAGCCCGCGGGGATGTCCTCGCCCCACTTCATGAACGTGCGGATGACCGTGGGCGCGGTGTAGAGGATCGTGACGCGGTACTTCTCGATCAGCTCGAACCAGCGGCCGCGGTGCGGCGTCTCCGGTGTCCCCTCGTACATGATCGAGGTCGCCCGGTTGGCCAGCGGTCCGTAGACGATGTAGCTGTG
>JALYMS010000317.1 GCA_030773535.1 Actinomycetota bacterium
GCGCACGATTACCTGTACCTGGTGATCGCCAGCCCGGCCGGCGCCAACTTCCCTCGCGGCGTCCACCCGGTGTCGGTGTACCTGTCGGAGGACTACATCCGGGCCGCCCCGTGCCCGGGACGCACCGGACCGCCAGGTGGGAGCCATGACCGACACGCTCGCCGACAGCCGTACCTCTTCGAAGACGTTCGTCGAAGGCGTGCCGCTGGTGGTGGAGGACGTGCCGCGCCGTGCCGCCGCCGAGCGGGCGGGGATCCTCGCCGACCCGGGCTTCGGGCGGCACTTCACCGACACGATGTTCGTCGCGCGCTACCGGACGGGCGAGGGCTGGTACGACGCCCGCCTGACGGCGTACGGGCCGCTGCAGCTGGACCCGTCCACCGCTGCCCTGCACTACGCCCAGTCGATCTTCGAGGGCCTCAAGGCCTACGCCCAGCCAGACGGGAGCGTGGCGACCTTCCGCCCGGAGGCCAACGCCGCCCGCTTCGCGCGCGGAGCCCGTCGCCTCGCGATGCCCCCGGTGCCCGAACCGGCCTTCCTGGCCGCCGTGGACGCGCTGGTGGCGGCCGACCGCGACTGGGTGCCCACCGGACCGGACCAGACCCTCTACCTCCGCCCGTACCAGTTGGCCAGCGAGCCATTCCTGGGCGTGCGTCCGGCGTCCGAGTACCTCTTCCTCGTCATCGCCAGCCCGGCCGGCGCGTACTTCTCGAGCGGCGTGCACCCCGTGTCGGTGTACCTCTCCGAGGACTACATCCGCGCCGCTCCCGGGGGCACCGGGGACGTGAAGTGCGCCGGCAACTACGCCGCCAGCCTGCTGGCCCAGGAGCAGGCGATCGCGTCCGGCTGCGACCAGGTGGTCTGGCTCGACGCGGTCGAGAAGCGGTACGTCGAGGAGATGGGCGGGATGAATCTCTTCTTCGTGCTGGGTTCCGGGCCCGATGCCGAGCTGGTCACCCCTGAGCTGACCGGGACCCTGCTCCCCGGGATCACCCGGGACTCGCTGATCACCGTGGCCCGGGAGATGGGCCATCGCGTCACCGAGCGCCGGTTCAGCGTGGACGAGTGGCGCGAGGGCGTGGTCGACGGGACCGTCACCGAGACCTTCGCCTGCGGCACGGCCGCGGTGATCACGCCGGTCGGTTCGGTCAAGGCCCGCACCGGCGACTTCGTGATCGGCGACGGCAGCCCCGGCCCGCTGTCCATGCGGCTGCGCGAGGCGCTGCTCGACATCCAGCACGGGCGGGTGGCCGACACCCACGGCTGGCTGCACCGCGTCGTCTGACGCGGCCGGACTCGTCGACCGTGCTGCGCTGGCGGGGGCTGGAGGCCACCCCCGGTGACCTCGGTCGCACCGTGGTCACCGTCGGGATGTACGACGGTGTGCACCGGGGCCACCAGGCGCTCATCGGCGCGGCGGTGGCCCGCGCCCGCGCGATGCGCCGCCCCTGCCTGCTGCTGACGTTCGACCCGCACCCTGCCGAGGTGGTCCGCCCCGGCTCCCATCCGGCGATCCTCACGTCCCTGGACCGGAAGGCCGAGCTGGTCGCCGAGCTCGGCGTGGACGCCATGTGCGTCCTGCCGTTCACCCCCGAGTTCATGCGACTGGCGCCGGAGACCTTCACCTACACCGTCCTCGTCGAGCACCTGCACGCCGCGCAGGTCGTGGTGGGCACCAACTTCACCTACGGGCACCGGGCCGCCGGGGACGTCTCGACGCTGGCCGTCGAAGGGCGCCGCTTCGGTTTCGCCGTGGAGGGGATCGCGCTGGCCGAGGACTCCTCGGACGGCGGCGAGGTCACGATCTCCTCGACCTACATCCGGGCCTGTGTGGCAGCCGGCGATCTGCAGTCCGCCGCGCGGGCGCTCGGGCGGCCGCACCGGGTGGACGGCGTCGTCGTGCGGGGCGACCAGCGGGGCCGGGACCTGGGCTATCCGACGGCGAACGTCGAGACCCCGCCGTTCACCGCCATCCCGGCCGACGGCGTCTACGCCGGCCACCTCGTGACCCGGAACCCGCGCAGCGGTGCCGCCCGCGAGCGCTTCCCGGCAGCCATCTCGGTCGGCACGAACCCGACGTTCCGAGGCAGCCGGCGCACGGTGGAGGCATTCGTGCTCGACTACGACGGCGACCTCTACGGCGAGCACGTGGGCGTGGAGTTCGTGCAGCGGCTCCGCCCGATGGCCTCGTTCCCGGACGTCGACGGGCTCCTCGCGGCGATGGCACAGGACGTGAGGGAAACCCGCCGGATCCTCGGCATGTAGCCTGGGAGTCCGCCGGGGGAACCCGGTGTGTGCAGGCTGCCCCCGTGATTCAAACCGGGGGCCACACGTGACCCGCCCCGGAGGCGAACCATGGCGCTGGAGAGCGCGCTCAAGAAGCAGATCATGACCGATTACGCGACGGTCGAGAACGACACCGGTTCGCCCGAGGTCCAGGTCGCGATGCTGACCCGCCGGATCAGCGACCTCACCCAGCACCTCAAGATGCACAAGCACGACCACCACAGCCGGCGGGGCCTGCTCCTGCTGGTCGGCCGTCGTCGCCGACTGCTGAACTACCTGGCGAAGACCGACATCACCCGCTACCGGTCGCTCATTGAGCGGCTCGGTCTGCGCCGCTAGTACGTCAGGGGGCCGCTCCCGGGACATCCCGGGGCGGTCCCAGTCCGTGCGACACCCGTCGCACGGGGTCAACCGGGCAGCCCCGGACCCGTCCCGACGACCGGTCCTCGGTAGTGGCCCCCGGGCAGGTACGGGCTCCCGCCAGGGGACCGGCTCCCGAGGGCTTCGATCGAGCACCGGTCATCCCGGACGCAGACGGCACAGCCCGTCAGAGGAGTCGCAGGTCGGCACGACGCCGATGCGACGAGAAGAGAGAAGGACACATGTCCGCACCCACCACCACAGGCCCGATCGCGGCCGAGTTCGACCCGGAGGACGGCGTCACGACCGCCACCGCGGTCATCGACAACGGCAGCTACGGCAGCCGCAGCATCACCTTCGAGACCGGCCGCCTGGCCCGCCAGGCCGCTGGCTCCGTCGTGGTCTCCATGGGCGACACCATGCTGCTCTCGGCCACCACGGCCGGCCGCCAGCCCAAGGAGCAGTTCGACTTCTTCCCGTTGACGGTCGACGTCGAGGAGCGGATGTACGCCGCCGGGCGCATCCCTGGCTCCTTCTTCCGCCGCGAGGGTCGCCCGTCCGAGGACGCGATCCTCACCTGCCGCCTGATCGACCGCCCGCTGCGCCCGACCTTCGCCAAGGGGCTGCGCAACGAGGTGCAGGTAGTCATCACCGTCCTCGCGCTGGACCCCAGCCACCTCTACGACGTGCTGGCGATCAACGGCGCGTCGGCGTCCACCCAGCTGTCGGGGCTGCCGTTCTCCGGCCCCGTCGGCGGCACCCGCGTCGCGCTGGTCAACGGCCAGTGGATCGGCTTCCCGACCCACACCGAGCTCGAGGACGCCGTCTTCGACATGGTCGTGGCCGGTCGGGTGCTCCCCGACGGCGACGTCGCGATCATGATGGTCGAGGCCGAGGCCACCGAGAAGACCATCGCCCTGGTGGCCGGCGGCGCGCCGGCCCCCACCGAGGAGGTCGTGGCCCAGGGCCTCGAGGCGGCCAAGCCGTTCATCAAGGCGCTCTGCGACGCGCAGTCGGCGCTGGCCGACAAGGCCGCCAAGCCGGCCGCCGAGTTCCCGCGCTTCCTGGACTACTCCGACGACGTCTACGCCGCCGTCGAGTCCTTCGTCGGTGACCGGCTGGCCCAGGCGCAGCAGGTCGCCGGCAAGCACGAGCGCGAGGACGCCACCGACGCGCTCAAGGACGAGGTCAAGGCGGCTCTGGCCGGCCAGTTCGAGGGCCGCGAGAAGGAGATCTCCGGAGCCTTCCGGGCACTGACCAAGAAGGTCGTCCGCCAGCGCATCCTGCGCGACAAGGTCCGCATCGACGGCCGTGGCCTCACCGACATCCGGCCGCTCTCGGCCGAGGTCGAGGTCGTTCCCCGGGTGCACGGCTCGGCGCTGTTCGAGCGCGGGGAGACCCAGATCCTGGGCATCACCACGCTGAACATGCTCCGCATGGAGCAGCAGCTGGACACGCTCAACCCCGAGAACCGCAAGCGCTACATGCACAACTACAACTTCCCGCCGTACTCCACGGGCGAGACCGGCCGCGTCGGTTCGCCCAAGCGCCGCGAGATCGGCCATGGTGCGCTCGCCGAGCGGGCGCTGCTGCCGGTGCTGCCCGACCGCGAGGAGTTCCCATACGCGATCCGGCAGGTCTCCGAGGCGCTGGGCTCCAACGGTTCGACGTCCATGGGCTCGGTCTGCGCCTCGACGCTGGCCCTGCTCAACGCGGGGGTTCCGCTGCGCGCTCCGGTCGCCGGCATCGCGATGGGGCTGGTGTCTGACGTAGTGGACACCGCCGACGGCCCTGAGACGCAGTACGTCGCGCTGACCGACATCCTCGGTGCCGAGGACGCCTTCGGTGACATGGACTTCAAGGTCGCCGGGACCAAGGACTTCGTGACGGCCCTCCAGCTGGACACGAAGCTCGACGGCATCCCGTC
>JALYMS010000318.1 GCA_030773535.1 Actinomycetota bacterium
GCCGACGGGTCCTCCGCGAGCCGCACCCAGAAGGCCATCAGCTGCTGGAACGTGCGTCGCCCGACGAGGAGGGTGCCGGCCGTCCGGACCCGCTCGAGGTTGTACTCGTCGAACCAGGGGTCGAAGGGCAGGGCCATCACGTCGCCGTTCGGGCCCTCGAAGAAGCCGTCCAGGGACATGAAGTTGCAGACGACGAGTGTGCGCACCGGCGCAGCCTGGCAGAGGAGCGGTCGAGGTACCCGGTCCCCACGGTCAGCCGGAGGCGGCCGGCGACAGCTTCCGCCAGATCCAGCTCGACGGCACCCGCCGGCCCGAGACGACGTACTCGCGTGCGGCGTCGATCGCCAGGATCGTGGCCAGCGCGCGACGAGCGGCCGGCCAGCCGACGAGCAGCAACTCGTCGCCTTGGGCGAGGACGAAGTCAGGGCCGGGCGCGAGGGTCGCCTCATGCCCCCGCAGCACCAGCAGTGGCACCGCGTGCAGCTGCTCGTCGCGGTCCTCGGGGTTCCGGAGCAGATCCCCCAGCCGGGCCTCGCCGGACCCAAGCCAGCCGGAGAGGGCCGGCGCCTCCTGCGGGTTGAGGCGGACCTTCCAGAGGGCCTGCAGGTGGGTGCCGCAGACGTCGGTGAGGCGGTCCACCAGTTCCGCCGCCCAGTCGTCGCCCTTGGCCGGCAGCTCCCGCACGAACCGCCACAGCAGCGGCGTCGACAGCTGCGCGTACACCTGGTGCGCGACCACCTCGGTCGGGACGAGCAGCGCATCGAGCTCCATCGCGGCGAACAGCGGCGCGCTCGCCGGCCGGTTCTGACGGGCGGCGACGAAGAGTCCCGGGTTGGTCCGGCGGGCGGAAGCCACCAGGGAGAGGTTGGTGATGTCGTTGTCGGTCCCGGCCACGAACCCGACGGCGTCCTTCAGCTCCACACCCTCCAGCACGCCCGGCTCGAAGCCACCGGCCACGACGACCTCGTCCACGTCGTCGTCAGGACTGGGGTCGATCACGGTGACGTCGATGCCCTCGGCGCGCAGGTCCCGAGTGAGCTCCCGGCCGAGCCGCCCGTACCCGCAGACCACCCACCGACCGGTGCGCGGCGGGGAGCCGCGAGAAGGCAACGGGGCACCCGGTCCGCTCTCCAGCCACGTCAGCAGCTGGTAGGACGCCGGCGCACGCAGGGCCAGCCGGACGTGGTCGCCGAAGAGGTCGAACGGGTTGACGACGCTGGGCGAGCCGAACACCTTGATGCGATCGGCCATCGTCCGTGTCGTCGCGCGCGCGATCACGGGAAGGTCGGGACGCAGTAGTGCGGTCGCCATGACCACGGCGAGGTTGGTCTCGTCGTCGTCGGTCAGCGCCACGACCGCCTCGCACATCCGATGGTTGAGCCCGGCGACGCCGAGGTGCCCGGGGTCGCGGGCGTCGGCGGCCAGCCCGGGGACGTCGCCGTGGTAGGACTCGAGCTCGAGCCCGTCGATCCGCTCGGGTGACGAGTCCAGGACGACCACCCGACGGCCCAGCGCGTCCATCGAGTGGCCGAGCAGCTCACCGGCGCGCCCGTAGCCGGCGACGAGGACGAACGGCTCGGCCAGCCGGGCGACCTTGCGGGTGAAGCGCTGCAGGGCGAGCGCCGAGCGGAACGACCGGTCCTGGAAGAGCGCGAGCAGGGAGCCGATCGCGTAGGCCCAGCCGACCACCGTCAGGTAGATCGAGATCGTCACCCACATCCGCTGGTTGTAGGTGAACGGGTACGGGATCTCGCCGAAGCCGATCGTCGTCGCGGTGTAGCTCATGACGTAGATGGCGTCGAAGAACCCCATGTCCCAGGGCCGCCCCTCGGCGTCCTGACCGGGGATGAGGGCCAGGCCCAGCACGCTGATCGAGAAGATGACGATCAGCACGATCAGCGGCGCCCGCATGCGTCGCAGGATCAGGAAGATCGTCGCGGAGGCCCGGTTGGCCGACGCTGCGGCCGCCAGCAACCGGGCGCGACGGGCCCGCCGCTCCTCCTCCTCGCGCCGGTTCCGGTGCGCCCAGAACGTCAGCAGGGGGTTGCTCATGGCGGCCTCCCGGTCACCCGCGGTGGAAGGACACCGTCTCCACGACCAGCAGGACGACCGAGACGAGGTTCGCCAGCAGCGCGCCGCCGGAGAGCGACACGATGCTCGCCATCGTGCCGGGGGTGAGGCCTGCGGTGGAGACGTAGACGGCGTAGCCGAAGACGAGCGCGGCGCTGATGAGCTGCAGGTCGGCGACCAGGCTGGTGGCCAGGTGCACCGCCCCGATCTGCGTACGGTCGCCGAACTTCAGCACGGTGGCGATCAGGTTGACGACGACCGCCGCGAACAGCTCGAAGCGGTTGTGCAGCACCGGGTCGTCGATGTCACCGATGAAGAACCCGAAGTTCAGCGTCGCGGCGAGCAGGACGAAGAACCCGAAGACGACCTTCTCCAGGTTCACGCCGTCCCCCTCCGCTGCCCCGCGCACCCCGGGGGTCGGCCCACAGCATCGCTGCTGCGGTCCTCCCGCGCTACGGACGCCGCAGCAGCGGCATGACCACGCGGTCG
>JALYMS010000319.1 GCA_030773535.1 Actinomycetota bacterium
CCGGCGCCCGGCCGAGGACGTCCTGCAGCACCAGCGTCACCGCCAGCACGAAGAACGGCACGGCCGGCGCCATGTAGAAGATGAACATCGTCCGGTCGAGGTTGAGGAACCAGGTTCCCCAGCCCGCCGCGATGCCGACGGCGACCACGCCTGCCGCGGGGTCCCGCCGGGCGACGATCCGCCAGAGCAGCCACAGGGACGCCGGAAAGAAGGCGAACCACAGCACCGGCGTCCCCACCATGAGGATGTACCGGACGACCTGCTCCCCGGCGGGGTCGGTGAGGCCCTGCGGGTTCCACAGCAGGATCGGCCGCCCGGTGACCAGCCAGGACCACGGCCCGGACTCCCACGGGTGCGGAGAGGACAGCCCGTTGTGGAACGTCAGCCACTGGGCGTGCTCGTGCCACAGGGACCGGAGGGCGTCCGGGACGAAGGGGTACGCCGTGTCGGGGTGCTGTTGCGCCCACGCCTTGCCCTGCGACGTCTCGCCGAGGAACCAGCCGGTGAACGACGCCAGGTAGGTGAGCACCGGAAGGACGGCGAGGGCCCAGACCGCGCCCGGCAGTCCCCGGCGTGCAGCCACTCGCGTCGGGCCGGGGACGCCGGCCTCGCGCCAGGCGGCGCGCTCCCAGAACAGGGAGGCGACGGCGAAGAAGGCGAGGAACCAGATGCCGCTCCACTTCACCGCGCACGCGCAGCCGAACAGCACGCCGGCCGCGATCCGCCAGGTGCGCGGCCCGAGCCGGAACCCCGACGTCCCGACGTCGGCCGCCGTCGCGATGCGTTCCCGGACGGAGTCCCGGTCGACGACCAGGCAGGCGACCGCGCCCAGCACGAGCACCTGCAGGAAAGCGTCCAGCAGGCCGATCCGCGACAGGGTGAAGGAGAAGGCGTCCAGCGCGAGGAGCAGCCCGGCGACCAGACCCAGCAGCGTCGAGCCCGTCAGTCGCCGCGCCAGCCGGCTCAGCACGACCACCGCGAGCGCCCCGGCCACCGCCGAGGGGAACCGCCAGCCGAAGGAGTTGTAGCCGAACAGCTGCTCGCCGAGGGCGATGAACCACTTGCCCAGCGGCGGATGGACGATGAAGGAGTAGCCGCGGTTGTACTCGAACCCCCAGGTCAGCAGCTCCCGCGCCTGCGGCGGGTAGTACGCCTCGTCGAAGAGCAGGTTGCGGGGGTAGTTGATGCCCCACAGCCGCACCGTGAACGCTGCCAGACCCAGCACCGCGGTGAGCACCCACGCCCGGCGGTTGTCGTCCGGCAGTGGCGGAAAGCCGTCCCGCCGGGGTATGGGGCCCGGCCTCCGACGCGGGGCAGTCGGCGTCGGCGAGGGCAGCGGCTCCTCCTCCGCCCGTTCGGGTGCCAGCACCGCCATGCCGCCAGGGTAGGTGGACCGCTCGTCGTCCCCAGGCGTGACAGGCTTTCCCCGTGACCGGACGGCTGGTGCTCGGCGGCGCGCCGCTCGGCCAACCGGGCGACGTGGGCCCGCGGCTGCGCGAGGTGATGGCGACGGCGGACGTGCTCGCCGTCGAGGACACCCGCCGGCTGCACCGCCTGGCCGCCGACCTCGGCGTGACGTTCACTGGCCGCGTGGTCACCTTCCACGAGACGGTGGAGAAGGCGCGACTGCCCGGGCTGATGTCCGCCCTGGCCGACGGTGCCACCGTGCTGCTGCTGACCGACGCGGGCATGCCGTCGGTGTCCGATCCCGGCTACACGCTGGTCCGGGCCGCGATCGGGGCCGGAGTACCCGTGACCTCGGTGCCCGGGCCGTCGGCGGTGACGACCGCGCTCGCCGTGTCGGGCCTGCCCGTGGACCGGTTCTGCTTCGAGGGCTTCCTCCCCCGCAAGGGCGGGGAGCGGCGGACCGCGCTGGCCGCGCTGGCCGGCGAGCGCCGCACCATGGTCTTCTTCGAGTCGCCGCACCGGCTGGCCGACGCGCTGGCCGATGCCGCCGCGGCGTTCGGGCCCGGGCGCCAGGCCGCGGTCTGCCGGGAGCTGACCAAGACCTACGAGGAGATCCGGCGGGGCCCCCTGGCCGAGCTCGCGGAGTGGGCGGCCGGAGGCGTGAAGGGCGAGATCACGCTCGTGGTCACGGGGGCGCCGGAGGTGGCGGTCGACATGTCGACCGCCGAGCTGGCCGACGCCGTCGCCGCGGAGGAGGCATCGGGAGCCTCCCGCAAGGACGCCATCCGCGCTGTCGTCGTCCGCACCGGGCTGCCGCGGCGCACCGTCTACGACGCCGTCCTCGCCGCCAAGGGCGGCTGACTCGCACCGAGTGCCCGCTCGGTGTGGTTGTGCGACTGCCGGAACCACGGACAGCGCGCAGTCGACCGCACCTGTGGACGGCGGCCACGGGACGGAGCCCACTGCGGCAACGTTCGCCCGTGCGCACACCGCTGGTCCCCACCGAACTCCGGCGCGAGGTCTTCCGGGGGTCCGCGGCGCTCGCCTCGGGTCTCCTCACGCCCAACCAGCTCCGCGGTCCGACGTGGCAGCGCCTATTCCCCGACGTGTACGTACACCGCGACGTCCCGGTGACGCACGTCCTGCGTGCCGGGGCGGCCGTCGTCCTGGTGCCGCATGCGGTCGTCACCGGGCGCAGCGCGGCCGTCCTCTGGGGCGTCGAGCTCGCAAGCGAAACCGACGACGTCGAGCTGACCGCGCAGCCCGGCACGCACCAGCGCCGCGTCCCCGGGCTCGTCGTCCGCCGTGCCGTCCTGCCGCCCGAGCACCGCTGGCGTCGGCTCGACATCCCGGTGACGACCGCTGCCGCCACCACGGTGCGCCTCGCGGCGTCGTTGGCAGCGGACGACGCGGTGGTCGCGGTCGACCAGATGGTGGCCACGGGAACGGTGGACCTGGCGGACGTCCGGGCACTGGCCGCCGCCGGACGTGGCCGCGGGGTCGCCCGGGCCCGGCGGGCGTGCGCGCGTGCGTGCCGATGGCCTGGCGGAGTCACCGCAGGAGACCCGAGTACGCCTGCTCCTCCACGGCAGCCGCCTACCGCAGCCCGTGGCTCAGTACCGCATCGTCGCGGACGGCGAGTTCGTCGCCCGCGTGGACTTCGCTTGGCCCGATCTGCGCATCGCGCTCGAGTACGACGGGCTGTGGCACGTCGAGAGCGGGCAGTTCGCCCGGGACCGGCGACGACTCAACCGCCTGCAGGCCGCGGGGTGGCGCGTGGTGTTCGTCACCGCCGCTGACCTGCATCGGCCAGAGCGGTTGCTGGCCGCACTGGCGCAGGCCCTCGGCTGGCCGTTGAGTGCGCTCTGAGTGTGGTGTCGGAGCGGTGGGAACCACAGTCCGCGCGCACTCGCGCGGGCGGGCCGGACGAGAGGCGCCTACAGCCAGCCGTTGCGCTTGAAGCCGCGGTAGAGCAGCACGCAGGACAGCGCGATGATCAGCAGGACCATCGGGTAGCCCCACCGCCACTGCAGCTCCGGCATGTACTCGAAGTTCATGCCGTAGATCCCGGCGATCGCCGTGGGCACGGCGATGATGCCCGCGTAGGCCGAGATCTTGCGGACGTCCTCGTTGTCGGCCATCGACGTCCGCGCCAGCGAGGCCTGCAGGATCGACGACAGCAGCTCGTCCAGGGCGCTCACCTGGTCACGCACCCGGATCGCGTGGTCGAGCACGTCGCGGAAGTAGGACCGGATCGCCTCCGGGACGACGTCGACGGGGCGGTCCGCCAGCTTCTGCAGCGGCACCTCCAGCGGACCGACCGCCCGGCGCAGCGACAGGAGCTCGCGCTTGAGGTGGTAGAGCCGGCCGATGTCGTCGGTCCGCTCGGGGCTGAAGACCGACGCCTCCAGGTCCTCGACGTCCTCCTCGACGGCGCTGGCCACCTCGACGAAGGTGTCGACGACGAGGTCGGCCACCGCGTAGAGCACCGACGACGGGCCCAGGCACAGCAGGTCGCGCTGCTCCTCCTCCAGCCGGCGTCGCAGGTCGGCCAACCCGCCGTGCCCCCCGTGCCGGACGGTGATGACGTAGTTCGCGCCGAGGAAGACCATGACCTCCCCGGTGTCGACCACCTCGCTGGTCGCGGTGAGCTCCTCGTGCTCCACGTACGTCGCGGTCTTCAGCACCATGAACAGTGCGTCGTCGTACCGCTCGAGCTTCGGTCGCTGGTGGGCGTAGACGGCGTCCTCGACGGCGAGGGGGTGCAGCCCGTACTGGTCGGCGATGCTGTCCAGCTCGCCCTGCGACGGCTCGTAGAGCCCGAGCCAGACGAAGCCGCCGGTGTCGGCGGCGACCTGCAGCGCCTCCTGGGGGGTCACCGGCGCCTGCCGGCACCCATTGACGTAGACGGCGCAGTCGACGACGTGGCTCTCAGCCGTCCGCTGGGTCGGGGTCCGGCGGGGCCGACCAGCGGGGCGCGGACGGAGGCTCGGCGTCGAACCCGCCAGGGGAGCCGGCGGCGCCGGGAGCCTGGGGCCGTCCGGTGGCGCCGTCGGCCGATCGCTGGCGCTCATCGCCGCACCTCCTCAGCTGGCCCGCCGTCCGCGTGGGCGAGTGCAGCGTAGGCATGCGGCGTCCCCGGGGCCGTGCGAGGGCGGAGGGCGGCGCACGAGGTTCAACACGGTCGGCGGACGGGAGGACGCCGCCGCTGCGAAGGCGGCCCGCCGGAGGACCTGAACACCCGTCACCCACGGGGGTGAACCTGCGTCGCAGGGCCTACAGCCCCCTCCTCGACGGGCCGACTCCCATCGCATGGCGATCAACGTCCTCGATGTCCGCGACACCTTCGCAGCGCCGCGCATCCGCG
>JALYMS010000320.1 GCA_030773535.1 Actinomycetota bacterium
CTGCTGCTCCTCGCCGCCGCCCTGGTCCTCGACCCCGGGCCCCGGCGGTCGGGGTCCGACTCCGGCGGCGGACCGCACGGCCGGGGAGGGGCGCGGTCCTCCCCGGCGGACCCCGCTCCCGAACCCCGGCAACCGGGCGCGGGGGACCTCGCCGACGTCTCGGTCCTCCCCGGCCGGGACGGTGGCGCCGCCCGCCTCGCCTTCGGCGGCCTGGTGCTCGAGCAGCGCGCGGTCGGCATCACGGCGACGTATCCGGCCCTGGAGGTGACGTGGAACCGGGACGAGGCGGTGGCGCACCTCCGGCTGCCCACCTACAACTGCCTGACGGCCGCGGCGCCGGAGGACCCCGTCGCGGCCGGTTGCGTGCCCTCGGTCGCCGAGTACGCCGATCTTCCCTCTCCCGCGCTCGAGGTCAAGGGGGACGACGGGACGGTCCGCCTCGCGGGTCGGTTCCCCACGTACCTGCGGCCGAACGGATCGCCGCCGGTGTGGACCGGACGCGTCTACGAGTTCTCGGTGCGGGCCGCTCCGGTGCCCGGCGAGCCGGTCGAGGAGTGGGTGCGCGCGGAGGGCGAGATCCGGCTGGGCGAGGGGCGGGCGGCGACTCTCGACGATCCCGACGTCACCGTGCTGCGCGGGGACTGAGCGCGCCGCGACGGCCATCCTTCCGTTGCCTGGGCAGCCGCGGCCCGGGCACGACCACAGCCGCCGACGATTCCGTCGGCGGCTGTGGTCAGCTCGGGTGGTGCGCTCAGACGGTGTCGATGGTCTGACTCCGCGCCCCGGTCCGCTCCTCGCTCGACGACCACAGCTCCTCCGCGGTCGCTCCGCTCCTCGCTCGCTGGCGCTCGCTGCGATGCTCACTCCCTGTCGGAGCCGGCCTCCGCTGCGATGCCCCCGGGGGCTGTCGTCAGACGGCGCGGCGGCGCAGGCGACGGCGCTCGCGCTCCGACAGCCCGCCCCAGATCCCGAAGCGCTCGTCGTTGGAGAGCGCGTACTCGAGGCACTCGGCCTTGACCTCGCACCCGGTGCAGATCTTCTTGGCCTCGCGGGTCGAGCCACCCTTCTCGGGGAAGAACGCCTCCGGGTCGGTCTCGGCGCACAACGCCTGCTCCTGCCACGACTGGGCGTCGGCCTGTGCCCCGATGCCCAGCAGTCCGGCGATCCCCTGGCTACCGAGCCCCTGCCCCAGCCCAACTCCGATGCCCTGGCCGGCGCCAGTTCCGAACCGGTCCGCGGACCGGTCGTTCCCACCGACGTAATCGCTCAACCACGACACCTCAGCCATGACTGTGGGTCCCCTTCCGCTGTGGTCCCGGTGCGCGGTTCCCGGGAGGTTCCCGGTCCGCCCTGCACTCGATGACATCGCCGGAATTACACGCGTGTCGTTGCCCGCCCGTCAACCTTGCCCGATGTAAGCGACACGCCACACCAGCCCCACCCGTACCAGGCGTTCGTCAACTATCGTCCTCTCCCCCGACACGCCCACAGAACAGTCGACAACTGCCTATCGGGCACCATGTCTTTCGTGCAGTTGGTGGTGCTGGCCGGAGGGACCGGTGGGGCCCGTTTCCTGCGCGGGCTGCGGTCCGCCGCCCCGGATGCGGAGATCACCGCGGTCGTCAACACCGGCGACGACGTCACCATGCACGGGCTCCGGATCTGCCCCGACCTCGACACCGTCGTCTACACCCTCGGCGGCGGCATCGACGAGGAGCGCGGCTGGGGGCGGGCCGCGGAGAGTTGGACGGTCAAGGAGGAGCTGGCCGCCTACGGAGCCGACCCCACCTGGTTCGGACTGGGCGACCGCGACCTCGCCACCCACCTGATCCGCACCCGCATGCTCGACGCCGGCTATCCCCTCTCCGCCGTCACGGCGGCACTCGCCGACCGCTGGCAGCCGGGCGTCACGGTGCTGCCGATGAGCGACCAGCGGGTGGAGACCCACGTCGTCGTCGCCGACCCCGCCACCGGACGGCAGCAGGCGATCCACTTCCAGGAGTGGTGGGTGCGGCACCGGGCGGGGCTGGAGCCCGCCGCCTTCGTCCAGGTGGGGGTGGACGACGCGAAGCCGGCCCCTGGGGTGGCAGAGGCGTTGACCCGCGCCGACGCCGTCCTGCTGGCACCGTCCAACCCGGTGGTCTCGATCGGCACGATCCTCGGCGTGCCGGGGCTGCGCAAGGCGATGCTCGCCTCCGCCGGGCGCATCGCGGGCGTCTCCCCGATCGTGGGGGGCGCCGTCGTGCGCGGCATGGCCGACCGCTGCCTCCCGGCCCTCGGCATCGACGTCAGCGCGGAGGGCGTGGGGCGGCACTACGGCGCCCGCGCGGACGGTGGCCTGCTCGACGCCTGGCTGGTCGCGCCCGGCGACGGGGCCGACGTCCCCGGGGTCGACGTCCGGGAGGTGCCGCTGCTGATGTCCGATCCCGCAGCGACCGCCGCCCTGGCGCGTGCCGCCCTCGACGCCGCCGGTGTCTGAGCTGCCGGCGGGGATCGCGGTCCTGCCCGTCGCGGGCCTGCCCGAGTTCTCCCCCGGCGACGACCTGGCCGCCGCGATCGCCTCGGCCGCGCCGTGGCTCGCCGACGGCGACGTCGTCGTCGTCACCACCAAGGTGGTGTCCAAGGTCGAGGGCCGCCTCGTCCGGGTCCCTCCCGGCGACGACCGCGAGGCCGCCCGGCAGCGTGCGATCGACGCGGAGACGGTGCGGGTGGTGGCCCGCCGCGGGCCGTTGAAGATCGTGCAGACGCCGCAGGGCTGGGTGGTGGCGGCGGCCGGCATCGACGCCTCCAACGTCGCTGCCGACTTCCTGGTGCTGCTGCCGGAGGACGCCGACGGGTCCGCCCGGGCGCTGCGCGCGCGGCTGCGCGACCTGCTGGGCGTCGACGTCGCGGTCGTGGTGAGCGACACCTTCGGCCGGACCTGGCGCGAGGGGCTGACCGACGTGGCCGTCGGATCGGCGGGCATCGTCGCGCTCACCGACCACCGTGGCGCGGTCGACGCCCAGGGCAACCGGCTGGAGACCACCCGGGTGGCGGTCGTCGACGAGCTGGCGTCGGCGGCGGACCTGGTGAAGGGCAAGCTCGCCGGCGTCCCCGTCGCCGTCGTCCGCGGCCTGCCGGTGGACCGGCCTGCGGAGGATGCCGATGAGGGCACCCGGCCGCTCGTCCGGCTGGCCGCCGAGGACCTCTTCCCCTACGGCTCGCGTGACCTGGTCGGCTCGCGAAGGCCCGGGCGGGAGCTGGTTCCGCGCGCGGGTGAGCTCGACGCGGTCGCCGAGGCATTCCGGGTGGCGAGCGCGGCACTGCCGGAGTTCCCCGTGGTGCTCCGCTACGGCGGTGCGGGTGACGGCGTGGTCGACGTCCACCTCGGCGACGTGGTGTCCGTGACGACGGCGCTCAACCTCGGCGCGCTGCTGGGTGCGGTGATCGTGCAGCTGCACGCCGAGGGCTGGACGACTCGGTGGGAACCGGTCGGGACGCCGGGCGGTTCGTCGCTGGTCGGCCGGCTGTGGCTAGGCATGCTGCCGTCCTGACCGGGGCATTTCGGTAGCGTCGGGGGGTGGAGATCCGCGAGCTCGCCGTTCCCGACTGCTTCGTGCTCGACCTGGTGGCACACGGCGACTCCCGCGGGCGGTTCGTCGAGTGGTTCAAGGCCGACGCGCTCGCCGACGCCATCGGCTACCGGTTCGCCCCGGTCCAGGCCAACCACAGCGTCTCCGCCCGCGGCGCGCTGCGCGGCGTGCACTACGCGCTGGTGCCACCCGGCCAGGCCAAGTACGTCTACTGCCCCGCCGGCGAGATCCTGGACGTGATCGTCGACGTCCGCGTGGGCTCCCCCACCTTCGGCGTGCACGAGTCCGTCCGGCTCGGGAGCGAGCAGCCGCGGGCGGTGTTCCTCGCCGAGGGGGTCGGCCACGCGTTCCTGTCCCTGGCGCCCACGAGCTCGGCGACGTACCTCGTGTCGAGCCCCTACGCCCCGGAGCGCGAGTTCGGCATCGACCCGATGGACCCGGAGCTGGCCCTGCCGTGGCCGGACGGCGTCGAGTTCGAGTTCTCCGCCAAGGACCGGACGGCGCCCTCGCTGGCGCAGGCGCGGGAGCGGGGTCTGCTGCCCACGATGGAGCAGTGCACCGCCCGGTACGCGGAGCTGCTTGCTTCGGCGAGGGCGAAGGCGCCGGGTCGGTAACCTGCCCTCCCATGCGCGGGATCATCCTGGCCGGGGGCACGGGCAGCCGCCTGTTCCCCATCACGCAGGCAGTGAGCAAGCAGCTGATGCCCGTCTACGACAAGCCGATGATCTACTACCCGCTCTCCACGCTGATGATGGCCGGCGTCCGGGAGGTGCTGGTCATCACGACGCCCGCCGATCAGCCGGCGTTCCGCGCCCTGCTCGGGGACGGCAGCCGGCTCGGGATGCGAATCGACTACGCCGCCCAGCCGCGGCCGGAGGGCCTGGCACAGGCCTTCCTCATCGGCGCGCACTTCCTCGACGGTCAGGCGGCGGCCCTCGTCCTCGGCGACAACATCTTCTACGGCGCCGGTCTCGGTACCGCGCTGTCCCGGCTGCCCGAGCCCGACGGCGGCCACGTCTTCGCCTATCACGTCGCCAACCCGCAGGACTACGG
>JALYMS010000321.1 GCA_030773535.1 Actinomycetota bacterium
GCAGCCCGGTCTGGTGCTGGTGCACGACCTCGCGGGCGACTTCGACGCCGCGCACGCCGGAGCGCTGGCCGGTGCGCACCTGCTCGCCGGGCTCCCGCACGAGGTGATCGCCCGCTTCGACGCCGACAGCCTCGTGGACTACCGGGCGCACCGGCCACGGATGACGTTCAACGCCGACCGCTACGAGTCCTTCGCCGCGCCGGAGATCCTGCTGTACGCGCTGGAGGACGACGCCGGGCAGCCGTTCCTGCTGCTGCACGGCGCCGAGCCCGACTACGCCTGGGAGCGCTTCGTCGCGGCCGTCTCGCACGTCGTGACCCGGCTCGGCGTGACGTCGGTCGTCGCTCTCCAGGCGATCCCGATGCCGGTCCCCCACACCCGTCCGGTCACCGTCACCGCGCACGCGACGCGGCGCGGACTCATCGACTCCTATCCCGTGTACTGGGGCGAGATGCGCATCCCGGGCAGCATCGCCGCGCTGCTCGAGCTGCGGCTCGGCGAGGCCGGCGTCGATGCCCTCGGGGTGGCCGCGCACGTGCCGCACTACCTCGCCCAGGCCACCTATCCAGCGGCCTCGGTGACGCTGCTCGAGCACCTCGAGAAGCTCACCGGCCTGCACCTGCCCGTCGAAGGCCTGCGCGAGGCGGCGGAGGCGAACCGGACCGAGATCGACGAGCAGATCGCCCGCTCGGCCGACAACACCGCAGTCGTGGCCGCACTGGAACAGCAGTACGACACCTTCACCGCCGCCCGGGAGGGCACCGACCTGCTGGGCGCGACCGGCGGCGAGGTGCCCAGCGCCGAGGAGATCGGCGCGGAGTTCGAACGCTTCCTGGCCGACCAGGACCGCAAGCGCCCTCGCGGGGAGTGACCGCCGGGCACCCGGTGTTCGGCGGACGGGTCGACGACCTTCCCGCCGGCACCGCCCTCCGCTTCGAGGCCCTTCCGCGTGCTGACCGCGACGGAGCTGCGCGACGTCGTCCCGGTGCTCGACGAGGTGGAGCGGGCGACCGCGCGCGGGTGCTGGGCTCTCGGGTACGTGGCCTACGAGGCTGCGCCGGGCCTGGACCCGCGGTGGGCGGTCGCGGCGCGGTCGACGTCCGAGACATTCCCACTGGTCGCCTTCGGCCTGTTCGAGCGGCCCGCGACCGTTCCGCCGGTCCGCCCGCCACCGGGCCGTGCCCGGAACTACTCGGTGGGCCCCTGGCAGCGCGACTGGACCGAAGCCCGCTACCGCCACGACATCGCCCGGGTGCGCGAGCACATCGCCGCCGGCGACACCTACCAGCTCAACCTGACCGTCCGGCTGGAGGCACCGGTCCGCGGGGACCTGGAGCAGCTGTACGCAGACCTCGTCTGGTCACAGCGTGGCCGGTACGCCGCCTACCTCGACCTCGGTCGCCACGTGATCGCGAGCGCCAGCCCGGAGCTCTTCTTCGAGTGGGACGACGCCGGGCTGCGCACCCTGCCCATGAAGGGCACGGTGCCGCGGGGGCGGTCGACCGCCGAGGACGCCGGGCGGCGCGCGGCACTGGTCGCCAGCGAGAAGGAACGCGCCGAGAACCTCATGATCGTCGACCTACTCCGCAACGACCTGGGGCAGATCGCGGAGACGGGCAGGTGCAGGTACCCGCCCTGTTCACCACCGAGCGCTACGAGACCGTCTGGCAGCTGACGTCGGAGATCACGGCCGCCCCGCGGCCGGGCACCGGCCTGGTCGACGTGTTCCGGGCACTGTTCCCGTCGGGCTCGGTGACCGGTGCGCCGAAGCAGCGCACGATGGAACTGATCCGGGAGCTGGAGCGCTCCCCGCGCGGGGTGTACTGCGGAGCGATCGGGATCGTCGCCCCACCCGGGCAGTCGTTCCGGGCGCGGTTCAGCGTGGCCATCCGCACGCTGACCGTGGACCGGCAGGCGGGCACCGGCGTCTTCGGTACCGGGGGCGGCATCACCTGGGGGTCCGACCCCGGCGCCGAACACGCCGAGCTGCTGACCAAGGCCGCCATCCTCGCCGAGCCCTACGAGGAGTTCGGACTGCTGGAGACCATGGCCCACCTGCCGGGAAAAGGCCTGCGCAACCTGGACCGGCACCTGGACCGGTTGGCGGACTCCGCGGCCTACTTCGGTTTCCGCTTCGAGCGCGCCTCCGCCGTCGCCCGGCTGTCCGCGGCGGTCGGCGGTACCGGACCGGCTCGGGTGCGGGTCGTCCTGTCCCGGGACGGCGGTCTGGACGTCGGCACGGCGCCGCTCCCGTCGCCACCGGACTGCCCCGTACGACTGGTCGTCGACCCGGCGCCTGTCGACGCGGCCCAGCCCTGGCTCCAGCACAAGACGACGCGGCGGAGGGTCTACACCGAGCGCGCCGCCGCCCACCCCGAGGCCGACGACGTCGTGCTGACCAACCAGCACGGCCAGGTCACCGAGACGACGATCGCCAACCTCGCCGTCCTTCTCGACGGCACGTGGTGGACGCCGCCGGTGTCGGCGGGCTGTCTGCCCGGTGTGGAGCGCGGTCGGCTGCTCGACGAGGGGGTGCTGCTGGAACGGGAGCTGACGCCGGACGATCTCCGGGCGGCCGAGGGCCTGGCCGTCGTGAGCTCGCTGCGCGGCTGGCGGGACGCCGTCCTGTCGTGACGAGTGGGCCCTGGAGGGGTCCGCGCAGGCGCGACGAAGCGGCTCAACCTGAGCCGGGGATGGCACCTGGCCATGTCGAGCCGAGTGGTCCCCGGAGGGGTCCGCGCAGGCGCGACGAAGCGGCTCAACCTGAGCCGCGGACGGCACGTGGCCGCGGTTGGAGGCCGGAGGCCGACAGTGTGCAGCATAGCTGAGGTGGTGCGGTGCCTCAGATCGAGGCGCCGATGCGCTCGTTCGGCACGCAGTGGGTCATGACGTAGCCGGTGACGTCGCGGAAACCGTTCTTGCCGAGGTTGGCTGCGCGCTGCAGCTCCTCCTCGTTGAGCGTCTGGGTCTGCAGCGGGAGCAGGCCGCGGACGTCGTCCGCGGAGATGCCCAGGCCCTCGCCCACGCGCGCGCCGAGCTCGTCCTCGGCCATGAAGCAGTGCCAGACCATCCGCTCCTGGATCTCCCGGTTGCACTGGGAGAGGGCGCCGACGAGGTTCGTGACCAGGTCGTCCTTCTCCCACTGCTCGCTGAGCAGGTAGCGCTCGCCGGCCTGCGCGTAGTCGTTGGTGCGCGGGATTCGCTTGCGGGTGAGCCGGCCGACGACCTCCGGACCCTGCTCGTCGTGGGTCGGGTACTGCGCCTCCCGCAGGCCGCCGGTGATGGACGGCTCGTAGTTGACGTGCGGGTTGGTGCCCACGTAGTCGCGACCGTAGGACATCTGGCCGCCCTGCTGGTTGGTGGCGACCGGCGCCTTGGGCCGGTTCACCGGGAGCTGCAGGTAGTTCGGGCCGACCCGGTATCGCTGGGTGTCGGAGTAGGAGAACGTGCGACCGACCAGCATCTTGTCATCGGAGAAGTCCAGCCCGTCCACCAGCACGCCGGTGCCGAAGGCGATCTGCTCGTTCTCCGCGAAGAAGTCCTCCGGCATCCGGTTCAGCGTCATGGTCCCGACCTTGCGCAGCGGGAAGAGCTCCTCCGGCCACACCTTGGTGTCGTCGAGGGGGTCGAAGTCCAGCTCCGGGTGTTCGTGGTCGTCCATGAGCTGGACGTGCAGCTCCCACTGCGGGAAGTCGCCGGCCGCGATCGAGTCGTACAGGTCCTTGGTGTGCGACCCCAGGGTCTGCGCCTGGACCGCGGCGGCCTCGACCGCGGTCAGGGACTTCACGCCCTGCTTGGGTAGCCAGTGGTACTTGACCAGCTGCGTCTCACCCGCGGCGTTGACCCACTTGTAGGTGTTCACGCCGAAGCCCTGCATGTGCCGGTAGCTGGCCGGGATGCCGCGGGGGCTGAAGACCAGCGTGACCATGTGCATGGCCTCGGGGGTCTGGCTGATGAAGTCGAAGGCCCGCTGGGCGACGCCGGCCTCGAAGGTGACCGGGTCGGGCTTCTGCGAGTGGATGAAGTCGGGGAACTTGATCGCATCGCGGATGAAGAAGACGCCGAGGTTGTTGCCGACGAGGTCCCAGTTGCCGTCCTCGGTGTAGATCTTCACGGCGAAGCCGCGCGGGTCACGGGCGACCTCGGAGGAGTCCCGGCCGCCGGCCACGGTGGAGAACCGCACCGCGACCTCGCTCTGCTTGCCCTTCTCCGAGAAGAGCTTGGCCCGCGTGTACTTCGCGATCGGCTCGTCGCCCACCGTGCCGTCGGCCTCGAAGACCCCGAACGCGGTGACGCCGCGCGCGTGCACGACCCGCTCGGGGATCCGCTCCCGGTCGAAGTGGCTGATCTTCTCGAGGAACTGGTAGTTCTCGAGGGTCGCCGGGCCCCGGGCGCCCACGGTGCGGGAGTTCTGGTTGTCGTAGACGGGATGGCCCTGACGGTTGGTCAGGACTGCCTTGTCGGCCTCGCTGGGGGCCGGCCCCTGGGATGCGACGTCGGTCATGCGTGTGCTCCTCCTCGGGTTTCCTGCTCGGACATCTGCACTGCTCCTACGGGAACTGCGGCTCCTGGGAGGCGCGTGGCTTGGCAGCCGGCGCACAGGCCCCAGAACACGACCTCTGCCTCGTCGACGGCGAAGCCCGCCGCGTCGGAGGGCGCCAGGCAGGGTGCTGCTCCGACGGCACAGTCGACGTCGGCGACGGCGCCGCACGAGCGGCAGACCAGGTGGTGGTGGTTGTCGCCCACGCGTAGCTCGAACAGCGCCGGGGCACCCGCCGGCTCGATCCGACGGGCGAGCCCCCGATCCACCAGTGCGCGCAGGACGCCGTAGACGGCCTGCGGTGAGAGGGACGGGTGCGCTGCGCGTGCGGCGGTGACGATCGTGTCGGCGTCCGCGTGCGGCCGGTCGGCGAGGACGTCGAGCACCGAGAGCCGGGGCCGGGTCACGCGCAGCCCGACCGCCCGCAGCTGGTGCGCCCAGGTCGTCTCCATCGCCCCCCACTCAACGTCGCTGTCTTGATCGAGTAAATCAAGAGCGCGTGTCGGTGCAGCGCCGTACGCCTCTGGTCGCGGAGAGCAAGCCCTTCGCAGCGGTTGGTGTACCAACCGCCGGAGTCAGGCGAAGACGATGGTCTTCTCGCCGTCCACGATCACCCGGTCCTCGACGTGCCAGGTCACCGCCTGGGCGAGCACCTGCCGCTCGACGTAGCGGCCGACCCGGCGCATGTCCTCGACCGTCGCGCGGTGGTCGACCCGGGCGACCTCCTGCTCGATGATCGGTCCGGCGTCGAGCTCCGCGGTCACGTAGTGGGCCGTCGCCCCGATCAGCTTCACGCCCCGGTCGTGGGCCGCCTGGTACGGGTTGGCCCCGACGAACGCCGGCAGGAAGCTGTGGTGGATGTTGATCAAACGCTCCGGAAAGCGGGCGCAGAAGTCGGGCGACACGATCTGCATGTAGCGGGCCAGCACCACCAGGTCGACGTCGCCGATCAGCTCGAGAGCCGCGGCCTCGGCCCGCGCCTTGGACGACGGCGTGACCGGCACGTAATGGAACGGGATGCCCGCCGCGACCGCCACCGGCTCCAGATCGCGGTGGTTGGAAACCACCATCGCGATCTCGGCACGCAGGTCACTGGCGCGCACGCGGTAGACGAGTTCTTGTAGCACGTGGTCGGTCCGGCTCACGAACACCGCCAGCGTCGGCCGATGTGACGCCTCCACGAGCCGCCAGACAAGACCCCACTCTCCCGCCAGCTCGCCCAGCCGCTCCTCCAGTTCCTTCCGGCGGCCGGACAGGTCGGCCAGGTGGAACTCCAGCCGCAGGAAGAATGTGCCGCCGTAGGGGTCCGAGGAGTGCTGCTGGGAGTCGGTGATGTTGGCGCCGACCTCGGCCATCAGTCCGCTGAGGACGGCGACGATCCCGGGCCGGTCCGGGCACCGGACGACCAGACGCCCGACGTCGGCGAAGGAGGGATCGGACATGACCGGCAATACTCCCAGACCCCTCCCCCGCCGATCATGGGCCCGGAACGACGGAAAGCGCCCGCACAGTGGTCACAGCTCCATGATCGCGGGAAGATGAGGGAGTCAGACCTCGGGCAGCGGGGACCTCCGGGCGCCGGCGACGTCGAAGAGGTCGCCGTACTCCTCGACGCGGGCGAGCACGTCCTCGGTGGAGAAGCGCAGGGTCGCCGGGTCGGCGCCCTCGCGCACCGCGTCCACCTCGTCCCAGCCGATCGGCGTCGAGACCGTGGCCTGCCCCCGGGCCCGCAGGGAGTAGGGCGCCACCGTCGTCTTGGCCGGGTTGTTCTGGCTCCAGTCGATGAGCACCTTCCCCGGGCGCAGCACCTTCTCCATCCGCCAGACGACGTCGTCGGGCGTCTCGGCGGACAGCTCCTGCGCGAGCGCCTTCGCGTAGCGGCTCGGATGCTCCCGGTCGGCGGCCTCGATCGGTGCGTAGACCTGCATGCCCTTGGAGCCCGACGTCTTCACCACCGGGTCCAGCCCGTCGGCCTCGAGCCGCGCGCCCAGCCGCTCCGCCACTACGCAGCACTCGGCCAGACCGGTGTCGGGGCCGGGATCGAGATCGAGCACGAGGAGGTCGGGCAGCTGCGGGACGTCGTCGTCGTCCACCTGCCACTGCGGCACGTGCAGTTCCAGCGCGGCCAGGTTCGCCGCCCAGGCGAGATCGGCGACGGACTCCAGGACGACCATGTCGAGGGTCTCCCGGCCGGTCGAGCTGCCCGGGCTGGGGATCGGAACCCGGCGGACCCACTCCGGGGCGTGCCGCGCACTGTTCTTCTCGAAGAACGTCTGGCCCTCGATCCCGTCGGGCCAGCGGGTGAAGGTGACCGGCCGGCCGGCCAGGTGCGGGAGCAGGACGGGCGCGATCCGCACGTAGTAGTCGATCACCTGGGCCTTGGTGAACGAGACCTCAGGAAAGAGCACCTTCTCCAGGTTGGACACCGACAGGGTCCGGCCGTCGATCTCGACCCGCTGCTTCGCGCTCATGACTCGACGACGACGTCGTCCGGTTCCAGGTCGTCCCGTACGCCACGCCACGAGGGGTGCCGCAGCCGCCGGTCCCCCGTCCACACCGCGTAGGCCACCTCGCCGACCAGGTCCGGTTCGACCCAGTGCGCGTCGCGGGTGACGTCGCGCGGCAGGTCCCCGAGGAACGGGGACGTCCTCCGGGGGGTCAGCATGCGCTGCAGGTCCTTGAGGTCCTGGTCGGTGAAACCGGTGCCGACGTGCCCCGCGTAGACCAGGTGCCCGTCGTCGTCCGGGACGCCGAACAGGAGGGACCCGATGCCCCCGGCCCGCCGGCCCTGGCCCGGCCGCCACCCACCCACCACCACGGCCTGGCTGCGGAAGTTCTTGACCTTGCGCCAAGTGGGCCCGCGGGTGCCCGGTTCGTAGGGCGAGTCCAGCCGCTTGGCGACGACGCCCTCCAGCTCGTTCTCCAGGCTGGCCGCCTGCACCCGCGCGCCGCCGCCGCGGAACCACGGTGTGACCACCCAACGGTGCCCGGAGAGCCCCAGGAGGTCCAGCCGCTCCCGGCGCTCGGCATAGGGCCGAACGAGCAGCTCCTCGCCGTCCCAGGCGAGGAGGTCGAAGGCGAGGAACGTCACCGGCCGGGCCGCGGCCATCCGCGGGACCTCGGGGCCCGTCCGGTGCATGCGGTTCTGCAGCGCACCGAAGTCCGGGCGGCCCAGTTCGTCCATGGCGACGATCTCGCCGTCCACCACGGCATCGTGGCCGGCCAATCCGGCGGGCAGCCGCCCCACCTCGGGATAGCGGACGGTGATGTCGGTGCCCTTGCGCGAGGTCAGGGTCAGGACCCCGTCGCGCACGGCCGCCACCGCGCGGACGCCGTCCCACTTGAACTCGTACCCCCACTCGGCGTCGGCCGCCGGGGGCGGCAGCTCCCCGGGGGTGGCGAGCATCGGCAGCAGGACCGACGGCTCCGGCTCGTCCCCGGAGGCGGCGTAGCGATTCCCCGTGGAAGCGGCAGGGCGGTTACCCGCGGAGCGCGGGAGGGCGGGCACGTCAGGCGCTGCGGCGGGCGCGCTTGGCCGGCGGCTTGTCCGCGGTCTTCTTCGCTGCGGTCTTCGCTGCGGCCTTCGCGGGCGCTGCCTTCGCGGGCGCTGCCTTCGCGGGCGCTGCCTCGGCGGGCGCTGCCTCGGCGGGCGCTGCCTTCTTCGCCGCGGCCTTGGCCGGGGCAACCTTCTTGACCGGCGCCTTCTTGGCAGGGGCCCGGTCCGACGCGCCGTCGGCCTTCTTCGCCGGGGACCGCTTCGCGGGCGCCTCGGCCGCCGGGCCGTCGTCCGCGCTGTCGTCGGCCGCCCCGCCGCGGGCCCGCTCCACGCTGCGACGCAGGGCACTCATGAGATCCACGACCGCCGCACCGTCGTCGGCGACCTCCGGCACCTGCTGGACCTCGCCGCCGCTCTGCTTGGCCTCCAGCAACGCGGTCATGGCCTCGCGGTAGTCGTCGGTGAACGAGGAGGCGTCGAACTCTGCGGTCATGGAGGCAATCAGCGCTTCGGCCATCTTGAGTTCCTGTGGGCGGACCGAGATGTCCTCGTCGAGGAAGGCGAAGTCCGGCGTCCGGATCTCGTCGGGCCACCGCATCGTGTGCAGCACCAGGACGCCGTCGCGCACCCGCAGCGCGGCCAGCGACTCGCGCTGCCGGATGGCGATCTTGGTGATCGCGACCTGCCCGGCGTTCTCCAGGGCATCACGCAGCAGCACGTACGGGCGTGCGGCGGGCCCCTCGGGCTCCAGGTAGTACGTCTTCTCGAAGTGGATCGGGTCGATCTCGTCCTGGTCGACGAACTCGAGCACCTCGATCTCCCGGCGGGTGGCCAGCGGGAGGTCCTCGAAGTCCTCGTCGGTGAGGATGACGACCTGGCCGTCGGGCAGCTCGTAACCCTTGGCGATGTCGCGGTACTCGACCTCTTCGCCGTCGATCGAGCAGACGCGCTTGTACTTCACCCGGCCGCCGTCGGTGGCGTGCACCTGGTGGAAGCGGATGTCCTTGTCCTCGGTGGCGGAGTAGAGCTTCACGCCGATGCTGACGAGGCCGAACGACACGGCCCCGCGCCAGATCGATCGCATAGCGCCCCTCTCCGAACGGGCTCCGCACCCCGGGCCCCGATGACGGACCCGTGGCCGGGTCAAGATCACAGGATAGGTCGGGGCGGCGATCGGCGGCAGATCGACCGACGCGCCGGCTCCCCCGGACGGAGGACATCCCGACCGAGGAGAGCGCCGGGGTGGAGTTCCTCATCCCCCCGGAGGATCGGCGCCGGGGGTCACTCCCCCTCGTCGACGCCCTCGCCGTCCGACGTGAGGCCACCGTTCTGGATCGCGTCGTAGACGAACTGGAGCACGTCCGATCCCGCGACCATGGTCATCGTGAGCGCCGCCAGGCGGGTGGCCCTGGGCGCGGTGACGTAACCGAACACGAAACCGGTACCGACCCACTGGGCGAGGCAGAACGGGCAGGTGAGGAGCTCGCCGATCGCGTGCTTCGCGCCGCCGTGCTCGCGGATCTCCTCGGCCACCTCGGCGTGCCCGGACTGACCCTCGAACCGCACGAAGGGAGCCCGGATGGGGGCCGTGACCGGGTCCTTGGCGATCCGGCGGGCCAGCCGGAACGTGGCCACGGTCAGCAGGAAGGCATCCCCCAGCGGGATCCGCTCCGGCAGTTCCCTGCCCGACGCGCGCACGGCTGCGGCGGCGGCCGACACCAGCCCCAGGTAGACGCCCATCGCGCCGACGTCGCCGGCGAGCGGACGCTCCTCGCCGTTGGTGTACTCGCGGTTCTGGGTGCTGACCCACCGGCGCACCGGGTGGCTGTAGCGCTGGATCTCATCTGCGATGGCCATGTCGGGGGCGGTACCCCCGGGAGGAGGTGCCCAAGCCCAGCGGGGCAGGCCGTGCTCCACCGCACACCGGCGCATGCCCCGGCAGCCCCCGGGTAGGGCCGGGGTCCGATGCCGGGCGACACCGGCTCCGTCCGTGGTCGAGCCCTGTCCGCGCCCGCCACGGACACCGCGCAGAACACGGAGGCAGCACATGACCCAGCCCGAGGGCCAGACCGCACGCGACGTCTTTCCGGAGGACGACGGGATCCCGGAGGTCGCGCAGGACGACTCGCCCACCCAGGAGCTCGCCGAGGACCCCCAGTTCGAGCCACTGCCCGGCGAGCGGGCCAACGCCAGCGTGGACTTCGGCACGACTGCCTTCGAGCAGGCGGAGGGCGAGTCGCTCGACGGCCGGCTGGCCCGAGAGCTTCCCGACGACGCCCCGGACGTCCGCCCGTCGGAGGACCCGGACCGCGGCGTGGGCCAGCTGGAACAGGACACCTCCACCACACCGGACACCGATTCGGGGACCAACCGCACCGCGGACGACATCGAGGCGACCGCCGATCCCTCCGTCGGAGGCGAAGGTCCGGAACAGGCCGCCATGCACGTCACCGAGGGCTGAGCCGCCACCGCGGGACCTCCCGGACCAGGAGCGCCGAGGCGTTCCCGGTGCGGGGGGCGGGTTGGCATGTCCCGGTCCGGTTGTCTACGTTGGGCAGCGCGGTTCAGCAGGCAGCCGCGATGCGGCCGCGTCCTCGCGAACCGGCCTTAGACATACATGTTGGACACCAGCGGGACCAGGGGCGACCAGGCCCTGGACCGCACCAGCGGTAGATTGTGCCGGCGGTCCGCCCCGGTCCCGCTGCCGAGAGGAGCCACTGCCCGTGACCACTTCCGACTCTTCCGCCGAGGGGCAGCCCGGCGTGTCCACAGAGGGCACCGAAGCGCCCTTCGACGACGTCATCACGCTCTCCACCTCGACCGACGACGACGGCGTGGTCACGGTGACGGTCGTCGGTGAGGTCGACACGTTCACCGCCCCGGTCCTCCGCTCCACCCTGGACAGCCAGTTGGAGCAGCAGCCGCGGGAGCTCGTGATCGACCTCTCCGGTGTCCAGTTCCTCGGCTCGGCCGGTCTCGCCGTGCTCGTCGAGACCCAGAAGTCGTCCCGCTCGCGCGACGTCGGCCTGCGGCTGATCGCCAGCACCCGCGCGGTCACCCGTCCCCTCGAGGTGACCGGCCTGATCGACCTCTTCACCATCGCGGACAGCACCGCGCGCTGATCCCGGCCAGGGAACGATCCCGGCACCCACAACGAAGGGCCCCGCCATCCGGCGGGGCCCTTCGTCGTTCGGGGTTCAGGCCGACAGCAGCTGACAGACGGCCGCCTCGAGCACCTTCTGGGTGTCCCGGTCGGCCTCTGCCTCGTCAGCGGTGCGAAGCACGTGCGCCACGGTCTCGCCGTGCTCGAACCGGTCGACCACCCGGGGATCGACGTAGCTGGCCTTGCACACCGCCGGCGTGTTGCCCAGCTGCTCGCTGACCTGCCTGTAGGCGGCGCTGATGACCTTCTTCCGTGCGGTCTTGCTGACCGGCGGCGGCGCCTCGGCGAGAGCGGCCGCCATCAGGACCGTCGCCGTCCAGGTGCGGAAGTCCTTCGCGGTGATCTCCGCCTCGCTGATCTCCTTCAGGTAGGCATTGATCTCCGAGCTCGTGACGTCCCGGTAGCTGCCATCGTCCAGCTGGTAGGCCAGCAGGTCCCCGCCGGCGTCGGCCGGGCGCTCCAGCAGCTGCCGGACCACCGTGGCCGTCGGCCGGTCGGTGATCTCGACCTCGCGTTCGATGCTGCCCTTCGCGGTGTAGGAGAAGAACGTGCGTTCGCCGCGGACGTGCACGTGCTCCCGCCGCAACGTCGCCAGCCCGAAGGTCCCGTTCTCCTCGGCGTACTGCTCGCTGCCGACGCGGAAGGCGCCGAGGTCGAGCAACCGGATCGCCGTGGCCAGTACTCGCTCGCGGTTGAGTCCGCGGGTGCGGATCGCGGCGTTCACCGCGTCCCGCACGTCGGGCAGCTGTCGGGCGATCACCAGGACCCGCTCGTGCTTCTCGGAATCACGCCGGGCCCGCCAGGCGTCGTGGTAGCGGTACTGCCGCCGGCCGTTGGCGTCCACCCCGGTGGCCTGGATGTGGCCGTTGGGCCAGGGGCAGATCCAGACGTCCCGCCATGCTGGCGGGAGGACCAGTCCGCGGAGGCGGTGGAGCCGGTCGTCCTTGATCAGCGTCCCGTCGACGTCGAAGTAGGCGAAACCCCGCCCGGCCCGACGGCGCCGGTACCCCGGCCCGTGCACGTCACTGCGGCGAAGTCTCACGCAGGGGGAATGCGCCCCGGACGGCGACGACAAACCCGCCGCACCCGCGGGTCGCCACCATCGGGTGGCCGGTCAGCGGAGGTCGACCAGGTCCCCGAGGCCGCTGATCTGGAGAACGTGCCGGGTGACGCCGCCCACGGGAGCGTGGACGACGAGCCGCCAGCTCTCGCTGCGGGCGATGCGCGCGATCGCGAGGACCACCCGTACGGCGGCGCTGCTGAACAGCTCGACCCCCGCGAGGTCGAGCTCCACCCGCCCCGTGCCGCCGTGACTGGCCTCCAGCAGCCGGATGCGCAGTTGCTCGGCACCGACCTCGTCGACCACACCGCTCGCGACGACCACCGGCCGGGCCCCGCCGCGGTCGACGGTGACCGTGGCGTCGCTCGGAACTCCGCCGCGCTGCACCTCCTCGTCGGGCGCGCGTCGCAGCCGCAGGCCGAGCGTCACGGTCGTTCCCTGCGCCGTCTCGTCGACGACCACCGTGTCGACGAGCTGGCGCATGATGAGCAGTCCCCGCCCACGGTCGCCCGGGTCCCGGTCGGGAGGACGCCAGGTTCCCTCGTCGCGGACCGTCACGGTGAGCGTCCCGTCGACGTCGACGTCGGCCGTGACCTCGATGGGCCCCGCCTCCGTGCCGCGGTAGGCATGCTCCGCGGCGTTCGCGCAGGCCTCGCCCACGGCGACCATGACACCCACCCGGTCCTGCTCACCCATGCCGATGCCGGTCAGCCACGAGCCGAGCTGCCGCCGGATGCCCGGCAGCGCGGCCGGGACGCCGCGCAGCTCCAGCCGGAACGGCTGCAGGGAGGTTGCGCGGCGGTGGGCGACGAGCACGGCCACGTCGTCGGGCCAGCCCTGCGGTCGGCGCACACCGGCCGCGATGGCGGCCGCCAGGGCTGCCGAGGCCTCCGCCTCCTGAGCGCCCGGCGCCGCCAGCACCTCCTGCGCCACGTCCGCGAGGCGGGAGAGGGCGGCGTCCGGAGCTCCGGGCACGGCTCCGTTCGAGAAGAGCACCAGCGTCGCCCCCTGTTCGAGGACGGACTCGGCCACCTCCGTGACCGCCCCCGGCACGCTGCCCAGGGGCGGCCTGGCCACCACCGGCAGGAACTCGGTGCTGCCGTCGGCGTGCACGACGAGCGGCGCGGGATGCCCGACCGCGCCGTAGACCAGGTGACCTGTGCCGGCGTCGAGCACGCCATAGCAGATCGACGCCCCCTCGACGTCGTCCATCTGGGCCGCGAATGCGTCCAGGGCGGCGATCACGGCCTCCGGTGAGGGATCCCGGAGGGCTGTTGAGCGCATGGCTCCCCGGAGGCGGCTCATGGCCCCGGCAGCCGGGACGCCATGGCCCACGGCGTCCCCGACCACGAGCCCGACCCGGCCTCCGCCCAGGGCGACGGCGTCGTACCAGTCGCCGCCCGCGGCGCCGGCGGACGTCGCCCGGTGATAGCTCCCGGAGAGGCGCACGTCAGGGAGCATCGGCAGCGAGGGCGGCAGCAGGGACAGCTGCGCCTGTTCGACCCCGTCCGGGGGTGGCTTGGGCCAGAGCGAGGTGTCGGTCGGGACGTCGTCGGACTCGAGGACCAGCAGCGCGCCAGGACCGCCCGCGACCCGGATCGGACGGACCACCACGGTGGTCGACGGACCGTCGCTGCCCAACGATCCGCGGACCGTTTCGGAGCGGCCCGTCCGGAGCACCGCGTCCACGACGTCGGCGACCGACCGACCGTCGACGACAGGCAGGTCGCCGGCGCGGACCCCGAGCGCGCGGGCCCGCGCATTGGCCCACACGGGGCGGCCTCCCGCGGCGGCCAGGCAGTAGATCGCGGCGGGTGCGGTCTCCATGGCCTCGACGAGGACAGCGGCCCCCACGTCCAGACCAGCGGCGGCCTCGTCCCCGGCGGTGCCGGGAAGGAGGGGCCCACTGCCTCGACTGGTGGTCATCTCTGCTCAGCCAATACCAGGGTTCCGGCCCCGGCAACCGGGCCTCGGTCGGCGTGCCGCTCATGGTGACGGTCACGTTTGCTCCGGTCCGGACCTGGGGTACTCAGCCTCCTTGGAGCAGCGCTGAGCGCTTCGACCCGCGCACGCCGGCTCGGTGCGAGCCCGGCACGATGGAGCCCCGCGATCCGACAACTCGGGTCGCAGGGAACGAAGGAGCGGACGACGGATGGTCGATTCCATGGGCGCACTCGCGCATGACGCGCGGCGCGGCGAGAGACTCGAGCTGAAGGTGCCCACCACGGCGACCCAATTGCCCGCGGTCCGCGCCATGGCCGCCGACCTCGCTCTGCGGATGGATTACGACCTCGACGCCGTCGAGGACCTGCGACTCGCCGTCGACGAGGCATGCGCGACGCTCAGCCAGATCGCGGCGCCCGACGCCCCGCTCACGGTGGTCTTCGAGACCTCCCGCTCCGGACTGCACATCGATGCCTGGGTGCCCACGGCACAGGGCGCGGAAGTGCCGCGTGACGGCTTCGGCTGGGCTGTTCTCGCTACCCTGGTCGACGCCGTGGAGGGTCGCCGCTCCACGCAGGACGCCGTTCCTGGCGGCGACGGCACCGACGCCCCCGTCGGCGTGATCTCCATGGACAAGTTCCTGCCCGGCCAGCGCCCGACCGAGGCGAACGGCGCTGGACAGAACTTCTCGGTCGCCCGGTGAGCCGGTCCACATCCACCGGCGAGACCCCTGTTGTGGAGGTGCCCCTGCCCGGTCAGCGGTCGAACGCGGCGCACGGAGCCGAGGACGACGTTTCCCAGGAGCAGCCGGTGGACGTCGCGGTCGACGCGCCGGATGGTGTCCCCGACCCGCGGGCGGCGAGCGCGACCGTGGCCGCAGGACCGGACGTCGGGGACGACGCGATCCCGGTCCCTGGGGAGCCCGACGCCCCGCCGATCTCGGACAACCGCCGGAGGGCCGAGCGCACGGCACCGCTGTTCGCCGAGCTGGCGACGCTGGAGAAGGGTGATCCTCGACGGGAGCGGCTCCGGGAGATCCTGGTCGAGGAGCACCTGCCGCTCGTCCGGCACTTCGCGCGCCGCTTCTCCAACCGCGGCGAGCCGTTCGACGACCTGTTGCAGGTCGGCACGCTGGGCCTCATCGCCGCCATCGACCGGTTCGACCCGACGCGCGGCGTGGAGTTCCTCTCCTTCGCCGTGCCGACCATCACCGGCGAGATCAAGCGGCACTTCCGCGACCAGGGCTGGTCGGTCCGGGTGCCGCGGCGCCTGCAGGAGCTGCACCTGTCGCTCAACGCGGCGGTCGGTGAGCTGGCGCAGAAGAACGGCCGCGCACCCACTCCCAGCGAACTGGCCGCCCATCTCGGCATTCCCCGCGCGGACGTCGTGGAGGGGCTCGCCGTCGCGAACGCCTACCGGAGCAGCTCGCTCGACGAGCGGCTGTCCGGCGAGGACGACTCCCCCACGCTGGCCGCGACACTCGGCGAGGAGGACGCCGCCCTGGAGGGGGTGGAGTACCGCGAGTCGCTGCAGCCCCTGCTGGCCACGATCCCGGCCCGCGAGCGCCGCATCCTGATCCTGCGGTTCTTCGGCAACATGACCCAGTCGCAGATCGCCGCCGACATCGGCATCTCGCAGATGCACGTCTCCCGGCTCCTGAGCCAGACCCTGGCCAAGCTCCGCGAGGGCCTGCTCAAGGATTGACGGCCTCAGGCCGTCGGCGGCCCTTGTCCGTTCGACCCGGCGGACGACTCCGCCGGGAGCTCCCGGACCTCGTCGCTAGCCCACGCGAGCGACGGGGTTCCCGGCATCTGCGGCATGGCCGGCGGCGCGTCGGCGATGCTCGACAGCTCGATCCTCGCCTCGGGCTGGTCGGCGGCCCGCGGCAGGTGTGACTCGAACCAGCCGGTCGTGTCCATCTCCGCGGTCCGCGGAGTGGCGCCCGCTGTGGACGGGCCCACGTCGAGCCACGACTTGCCGTCGCCCTCGGCTCCACCGAGGCGCGAGAGTCCTTCCAGGGCCTTGCTGAACTCGCTGGGCACGATCCACATCTTGTTGGCGTCGCCCTTAGCGATCTTCGGCAGCGTCTGGAGGTACTGGTAGGCCAGCAGCCCCTGGTCGGGCTTGCCGTCGTGGATGGCCTGGAACACCGTCTCGATGGACTTCGCCTGGCCCTGCGCCTGCAGGAACAGCGCTGCCCGCTCGCCCTCGGCCCGCAGGATCCGGCTCTGCCGTTCGGCCTCGGCCTCGAGGATGGCGGCCTGCTTCTTGCCCTCGGCCGACAGGATCGCAGCAGCCTTCTGGCCCTCGGCGGTGGTGATTGCCGACTGCCGGGCTCCTTCGGCGGTCAGGATGATGGCGCGCTTGTCGCGGTCGGCGCGCATCTGCTTCTCCATCGAGTCGCGGATGGAGGGCGGCGGATCGATCGCCTTGATCTCGACCCGCGCCACCCGCAACCCCCAGGGCCCGGTGGTCCCGTCGAGGACCTCGCGGAGCTGGGAGTTGATCCCGTCGCGTCCGGTCAGCGCGCCCTCCAGGTTGAGCCCGCCGACGACGTTGCGCAGGGTCGTCGTCGTCAGCTGCTCCATGCCGGTGATGTAGTTGGCGATCCCGTAGACGGCCAGGCGCGGGTCGGTGACCTGGAAGTAGACGACGGTGTCGATCCCCACCTGCAGGTTGTCCGACGTGATGACCGGCTGCGGTGGGAAGGAGATGACCTGCTCGCGCAGGTCGATCGTCGCGCGCACCCGGTCGACGAAGGGCACCAGCAGGCTCAGACCCGGGGACAGCGTGCGGCTGTAGCGGCCCAGGCGCTCGATCACCTTGGCCTGCGCCTGCGGCACGATCGTCACGCTCTTGGCCAGGACGACGATCACCAGCAGGGCGATCACGATCAAGGCGATGATCGCGGCATCCATGGAAGGGCTCCTTCGTTAGGTGTCGTGCCTGATCCTGCACCGTGACGCGCCGTTGGTCACCGGTCTTCCACAGCGTTCACCCGGCGGCGGGGCGGCTCACTCCATTGCGTCCCCGACGACGGCCGTGGCGCCGTCGACCTGCAGGATCCGGACCGTCGCTCCGACGGCGAAGTGCTCGCCGCTGTGCTGGCTCCGGGCGGTCCACTCGTCGGCACCCATCCGGATGCGGCCACCGCTGGCATCGACGGGTCGGGTCACCTTCGCCGTCCGCCCGACGAGCGTCTCCACCCCGTCGAGCTGCAGCGGCGTCCGGTCGGTGAGCTGCCGGGTGGCGATCGGACGGACGAGGACCAGCAGCACCCCTGACACCACGATGAACGCCAGCAGCTGCAGCACCGTGGCCCCGCCGAGCAGGGCGACCGTCATGCCGCCGAGGGCTCCACCGGCGAACATCAGCAGGACCAGGTTCAGGCTCGCGATCTCGCCGGCCGCGAACAGACCGGCGGCGATCAGCCAGAGCAACCACGCAGCCATGGGCGGAGTGTCGCAGACGGCGTGTCCGGATGGTGTTGCCTTTCGGTCACGCCGCCCTCCCATTCCGATCGCTCATCACGCCCGGGTCCGCGGTCCGGCGCGGGCGCCGTCGTAGCCTCGCCGGGTGCACGACTTCCCCGCCGGCCGGTTCGCGGTCTGGACGACCGCGTGGCTGACGGGCCGGACGTCCTACGACGAGACGCTGGACGCGCTGCTGGACGGTCGCGTGCACACGGTCGCCGGGCTGCCGGGGATCGCGCAGCCGGAGCAGCTCAACGCGGCGCTGTCCGCGCTGCGCAGCCTCGGCGAGCGCCGGTTCCGGCTGGTGCTGCCGGTTCCGGGTGACGTCCGCGGCCTGCCGCGGGTACCCGGCATGGCGCCCCTGGCCCTGGAGGCCGGGCAGGCTGCAGTCGGCGACCGGCTGGCGCTGGTGCCCGAGGCACTCGGCGCCGAGGCGTTCGCCTGGACGGCCTTCCCGCTCGACGGATCGCCGCCCGCCCCGCCGCCCGTGGAGGGAACGCTCCGCGCGGTGTCGGGCGCCCTCGACCTGGCCGTCACCGACGCCGCGCGCGTGCTCGCCGGGCTGGACGTGGCCCGCTGGAACCCGGACGTGCCGGGGCTGCTGGTCGGGCTCTCCAGGGCGACCGCACCGGGACTACCCCCTGACCACGATCCGCTGGCACTGTCGGTGCTCGGCCGGGCCCAGCGGCTGGCGGCGGTGCTGGACCTCGCGATGGCCGACGCGCCCGGTGCGGCGGTCAACCACGCCCAGGCCGCGGCCCGCGACTCCGCGCTCCGCCCGCTCGCCGGCGCCGTCCGCGAGGCGGTCACTGCCGCCTACAACTGGGTTCCGCGGTGA
>JALYMS010000322.1 GCA_030773535.1 Actinomycetota bacterium
GCTTCCTGCCAGGAACGTCGCAGGAGTGGGAGGGCATCATCCGGCGCGGGGCCAAGCTGATCTACGCCTATGCGGAGGCGACCGTCCCCAAGGTCACGGTCATCACCCGCAAGGCCTACGGCGGCGCGTACGACGTCATGGGGTCCAAGCACCTGGGTGCCGACGTGAACCTGGCCTGGCCCAGCGCGCAGATCGCCGTCGTCGGGGCTCAGGGCGCGGTCGGGATCCTGTACCGCAAGGAGCTCGCCGAGGCCGAGGACCCCGACGCGCGCCGGGCGGAGCTCATCGCCGAGTACGAGGACACCCTCGCCAATCCCTACATCGCCGCCGACCGGGGCTACGTCGACGCGGTGATCCCACCGTCGCACACCCGGGTGCAGGTGACCAGGGCGTTGCGGGTCCTGGCCAACAAGCGCCAGACCCTGCCGCCCAAGAAGCACGGGAACATCCCGTTGTGAGCGAGGAGATGCGTCCCCTGTTGCGCGTCGTTCGAGGGGAGCCGACGGCGGAAGAGCTCGCCGCACTCACGGTCGTGGTGGCGGCGAAGTCTCAGCGGCGCCGGTCCCGTCGCCGGCCGGCGCCGATCGGCGCCTGGGCGTCGTACCCGGGCACTCATCGCCGCCCCCTCCGACACGGTGAGGGCGGCTGGCAGGCGGCAGGGAGGCCGGCATGACGGCGCAACGCAGGCTCGTCCTCGGCTCCGCCTCACCGGCCCGCCTCTCGCTCCTGCGCCAGGCGGGCCTGGCGCCCGAGGTGGTGGTGAGCGACGTCGACGAGTCGGCGGTCCGCGCGCCGCGGGTCGCCGAGCAGGTGGCGCTGCTCGCCGCTGCCAAGGCGGCCGAGGTGGCCAAGCGGGAGTCCGACGCCCTCGTCATCGGCGCCGACTCGCTGCTCGAGTTCTCCGGCAAGCCCCTGGGCAAGCCGGCCGACGCTGCCGAGGCACGGGAGCGGTGGCGCCGGATGAGCGGCCGCTCGGGGATCCTGCACACCGGGCAGGCACTGTTCGACGTGCAGGACGGCGCCGTCGTCAGCCGGGACATCGCCGTCGCCTCGACCGTCGTCTACTTCGCCTCCCCCACCCCTCAGGAGCTGGAGGCCTACGTCGCCACCGGCGAGCCGCTCGCCGTCGCCGGGGCCTTCACCCTGGACGGCCTCGGGGCGCCGTTCGTGCGCCGTGTCGAGGGCGACCCGGCGGCGGTCGTCGGCCTGTCGCTGACGGTGCTGCGGACCCAGCTCGGCAAGCGGGGGCTGGCGATCAGCGATCTGTGGCGGCGCTGACCCGCCGTCCGCGGAGCGGGCGCCAAGCCCAGCGAAGCATTAACGTCGAAGCTCGAGAGGGAGAACGCCGGTGCAGAAGGTCCTGACCGCCAACCGCGGCGAGATCGCGGTGCGCGTGGCACGCGCCTGCAAGGACGAGGGCCTGACCAGCGTCGCCGTCTACGCCGACCCCGACCGGGACGCGCTGCACGTCCGCGTCGCCGACGAAGCGTTCGCCCTCGGCGGCACGACGCCCGGCGACTCCTACCTCGTCATCGACAAGATCCTCGGGGCGGCGCGGAAGTCGGGCGCGGACGCCGTCCATCCCGGCTACGGGTTCCTCTCGGAGAACGCGGAGTTCGCTCAGGCGGTCCTCGACGCCGGGCTCACCTGGATCGGCCCCTCCCCCGACGCGATCATCGCGCTCGGCGACAAGGTGCAGGCCCGGCACATCGCCACCAAGGCCGGCGCCCCGCTCGTGCCCGGCACCAAGGACCCGGTGGGGGGCGCCGACGAGGTCGTCGCCTTCGCCGAGGAGCACGGCCTGCCGGTCGCGATCAAGGCGGCCTTCGGCGGCGGCGGGCGCGGTCTGAAGGTGGCGCGCACAAAGGAGGAGATCCCCGAGCTCTTCGACTCCGCCGTCCGCGAGGCGGTGTCGGCCTTCGGTCGCGGGGAGTGCTTCGTCGAGCGCTTCCTCGACAAGCCCCGGCACGTCGAGGCGCAGGTGCTCGCCGACACCCACGGCAACGTGATCGTCGTCGGCACCCGCGACTGCTCGCTGCAGCGGCGCAACCAGAAGCTGGTGGAGGAGGCCCCGGCGCCCTTCCTCACCGACGACCAGCGGGCCCGGATCCACTCCTCGGCCAAGGCGATCTGCGCGGAGGCCGGCTACCACGGCGCCGGCACCGTCGAGTACCTCGTCGGCGTCGACGGCTCGATCTCCTTCCTCGAGGTGAACACCCGCCTGCAGGTGGAGCACCCGGTCAGCGAGGAGACCAGCGGCATCGACCTGGTCCGCCAGCAGTTCCGGATCGCCCGCGGCGAGGCGCTCGAGATCCTGGAGGACCCGACCCCGCGCGGGCACAGCATCGAGTTCCGGATCAACGCCGAGGACGCCGGCCGCAACTTCATGCCGGCGCCGGGCCCGGTCGACCGACTGGAGATCCCCCAGGGTCCCGGGGTGCGCTGGGACTCCGGGGTCGAGACCGGCGGGGAGGTCGCCGGCGCCTTCGACTCGATGCTGGCGAAGCTCATCGTCACCGGAGCCACCCGGAAGGAGGCGCTGCAGCGCGCGCGGCGGGCACTCGACGAGCTGGTCGTCGAGGGCATGCCGACGGTGATCCCCTTCCATCGTGCCGTGGTCCGCGACGAGGCCTTCACCAGCGAGCCGTTCTCGGTGCACACCCGCTGGATCGAGACCGAGTGGAACAACCAGGTCCAGCCCTACGACGCGGCCCCGGCCGGGCAGGACGAGGACGCGCCTCGCCAGACCGTCGTCGTCGAGGTCGGCGGGCGACGCCTCGAGGTCTCCCTGCCGGCCGGTCTGGCCGCGGGCGGGTCGGCGCCCGGC
>JALYMS010000323.1 GCA_030773535.1 Actinomycetota bacterium
GAGTACCGGGCGCCGCAACCGGCCGGTGCTCCCAGCGTCTCGTCGGTGGTCCCGTTCCCGAGCCGAGAGGAGCGCTGACTCATGGATCCGGCCACTCTGATCGGGATGGTCGTCGCGCTCGTCGCGCTCTTCGCCTTCATGATCCTCGAGGGTTCCGACCCGCTGGCGATCTTCTTCCTGCCCGCGATGATCCTCGTGCTCGTGGCCACGCTGGGCGCGGCGATCGCCGGTTCCACGATGGCGGACACCAAGAAGATCCCCGGCTGGTTCAAGATGGCCCTGCTGCCGGCCAAGGTGCCGCCGGTGACCGATCAGATTGCGGTTCTGGTCAAGCTCGCCGAGAAGGCTCGCAAGGAGGGCCTGCTCGCGCTGGAGGCCCAGGTCAAGGACATCGACAACCCCTTCCTCAAGCGCGGGCTGCAGATGGGCATCGACGGCACCGACCCCGAGGATCTGCGCTCCGTCCTGGAGTCGGAGATCGCCGGCAAGAAGGCCGAGGACAAGGTCGCGGCAAAGTTCTTCAACGGCATGGGCGCCTACGCCCCGACCATCGGCATCATCGGCACGGTCATCGGGTTGATCAACGTGCTCCAGAACCTCTCGGACCCGGGGTCGCTCGGCCCCATGATCTCGGCTGCGTTCATCGCCACCCTGTGGGGCGTCCTCAGCGCGAACTTCTTCTGGCTGCCCATGGGCACCAAGATCCTGCGGATCAGCGACGTCCAGGCCGCCCAGATGGAGCTGCTGGTCGAGGGCATCACCGAGATCCAGGCCGGCACCAGTCCGCGCGCGGTCCGGCAGAAGCTCACCGCGCTCGTGCCGCCCAGTGAGGTCGCGCGGGAGGCGGCATGAGCACCGCCCCCCATCCCGGACGCAAGCGGGCCAAGAAGCACGAGGAGGAGGAGCACGAGAACCACGAGCGGTGGCTGGTCTCCTACGCCGACATGGTCACGCTGCTCATGGTGCTGTTCATCGTGCTCTTCGCCATCAGCCAGGTGGACAAGGCCAAGTACCAGGAACTGGCCAGCGGCCTGGCCGCCAGCTTCGGCGGTCCGGTCAGCGTCGTCCAGGGCACGGCGGACGAGCCCAGCGTGCTCGACGGCGGGGCGGTGCCCGTGGACATCGAGAGCGCGATCGGCCCGCCACCGGAGGACGTCGAGCAGAGCGCGGTCGACAGGGCCGCCGCGCAGGCCGCCGCGGAGCGGGCCCGGCGCGTCGCTGCCGAGGCGGCGACCGCCTACGACGAGCTGGCCGCGGCCCGTGACCGGATCGACGCCGCGCTCAGCGCGGCGGGTTTCGCCGGTGCCGCCCGCTACGAGATAGACGAACGCGGCCTGGTCGTCCACATCGTGGCCGACGCGGTGCTCTTCGACGCGGAGGAAGCGGTGCTGCGACCCGAGGGCCGCACCATCCTCGATGCCGTCGCGCCGACCCTGGGGGACCTGCCCAACGTGCTCCGCGTGGAGGGCCATGCCAACCACCTGCCGGTGTCTGCAGGCGGTCCCTGGCCCTCGAACTGGGAGCTGTCGGGATACCGCGCCAGCACGGTGCTGCGCCACCTCGGCAGCCGTGGCGTGCCCGAGCCGCGGATGTCCGCCACCGGCTACTCGTCTACCCGGCCGCTGGTTCCGGAGTCCGACCCCGACGCGCTGTCGGTCAACCGCCGCGTCGACCTCGTCGTCCTGTCCACCGCCTCGGCAGAGGCCAACGCACTGCTGCCGGGCATCGATACCGCACACGGAGGAGTCACCCCATGAGCACCAAAGAGAAGGCGCCGGAGACCGACGAGGCGTCGGCGAAGGGCGGCAAGAAGAAGCTCTTGATCATCGGCCTCGTCGTCCTGCTGGTGGCAGCCGGGGCGGCGTACTTCTTCCTCTTCGCGGGCGGCGAGACCGAGGCGGAGGAGCCGGTGGCCGGTGAGGTCCTCGCGCTGGAATCGGTCGCCGTGAACCTGGCCGGCGGGGGCTACCTCAAGGTCGGCGTCGCCCTCCAGCTCGTCGCGAGCGACGCCGGTGGGCACGGAGCCGCCACCGGTCCCAGTGGGGCCAAGGCGACGGACCTCATCATCTCCACGTTCTCGCAGGCGCAGCCGGCCGACGTCACCGGAGCCCGCGACGCCCTCAAGGAAGCCCTCGAGGAGAAGATCATCGAGGCCTACCACGGCGAAGTGATGGGGATCTACTACACGGAGTACGTCACCCAGTAGCTCCCGGGCGCACCCCGGGCGGCGCCCCGGGTGCCTCCGCGTACCTTCCCCACCCTCTGCGTCCCACCTCCGTCGGGCGGTCAGGGTCGCCCCTCCCTCCGCCGATGAGGGAAGGGTGACCCAGCCCCCCGACGCCGCTCCGGCCCCCGCCGGATCGGAGGAGTCCCCGGTTCCGCCGGCGGGCTCCGCGGCCGATCCCGCTGCGCCCGACGCCGCGCCGCGACCGACCGCTCCTCCTGCGCCCCCCACCGGCCGCAGCAGCCGACGCGGTGAGCCGCGGACCTACGATTTCCGCCGCCCGACCAAGCTCTCCCGGGAGCACGTCCGGGTGCTGCAGATCGCCCAGGAGGCCTTCGCCCGCCAGGCGACGACGATCCTGACCACCTTCCTCCGCGCGGGCACTCGTCTCGAGCTCGTGGGGATCGAGCAGTACGCCTACGACGACTACCTCGCCACGCTGCCGAACCCCGTTTTCATCTCCACGTTCACGCTCGAGCCGCTGGCCGGCAAGGGCCTGCTGGCCTATCCGCTGGACATGGCCATGGCCATCGTCGACCACATGCTGGGGGGTTCCGGCAAGGCCGAACAGCCAAACCGGCCGATGACGGCGATGGAGTCGGCCATCACCAACCATCTCCTCAGCCGGCTGCTCGACGAGTTCGCCGGCTCGTTCGCCACCATCACCGAGATCCAGCCGGCCCTGAGCGGGTACGAGTACAACCCGCAACTGGCCCAGGCCGCGTCGGGCTCGGACACGGTCATGGTCGCCACGTTCGGCATGTCGGTCGGCGCCCGCGACGGTGAGGCGACCCTCGTGCTGCCCTTCTCGTCGTTCGCGTCGGCCCTCAACAACGCCGCCTCCCCGCAGCTCTCTGAGACCGCCCTGGCAAAGCGCCGACGAGCAGCCGAAGCACTCAGCGAGCGGCTCAAGCTCGTGCCGGTCGACGTGAGCGTCCGCTTCGCCCCACTGACCGTCTCGTCGGCCGACCTGCTCTCCCTCGCGGTGGGCGACGTCCTGCTCCTGCGCCATCCGCCGGACAGCCCGCTCGAGGTCACGACCAACGACGTGACGTTCGCCTACGCCATCGCCAGCAACCACCGGCGCCGCCTGGCGGCCGCCATCGTCCCCACTCCGTACGCCGCCGCGAAGGACACCGCATGACCGCGCCCCGCACCGACTCGTCACAGGACTCGCAGACCGTCTCCGCCGTGGTGGTGGCTGCCGCCCGCGCCGCGGCGTCCCTCGTGCCCGCAACGGTGGCGCTGGTCCCGGGCAGCCCCGGGAGCGACCCCGACAGCGTTCCGCTGCCGCCGGGCGCCGCCTCGGCGGTCTCCGCCGGACTCTCGGGTGAGGTCAGCGGCGACGTGGTCCTGGTCATCTCGGCCGACGTCGTCGAGGCGCTGAGCAACTCACCCGTCGGCAGGATGGACATCGCCGCGGCCCTGCGGCCGGCGCTGGAGGCCGCCGCGGCCACGCTCGGCCGGGTCCGGGTCGCCTCGGAGCGGGTCGAGGAGCCGGTCGCCGCCCTGGACGGACTCCGGGACAAGGGCATGTTCGTCGCCGTTCCGCTGCTCGCCGACGGCGAGCACCAGGCCACCTTCGCCCTGCAGGTGACGCTGCCCGCCGCCCGCACCCAGCGGGGCAGCCTGGACCTGCTGCGCCACGTGGCCATGGAGGTGACGGTCGAGATCGGCCGCACCCGCATGACCGTGCAGGAGCTGCTGTCGCTGCACCCGGGCGAGGTCGTCGAGCTCGACCGCGCGGCCAGCGC
>JALYMS010000324.1 GCA_030773535.1 Actinomycetota bacterium
GGGCGCCGTGTCAGAGCTGACATCGGCCTCCAGGTCGAGGTCGCCCCTGGCGAGCAGCACCGCCACGCCGTGGTCGGCCAGGGTGCCGCTGACGAGCACCGCATCACCCGGCCGCACGCGGTCGGCAGCCAGCCGTCGCCCAGCGGGAACGATCCCCACCCCGGCCGTCGTGATGAAGACCCCGTCCGCGGCGCCCGTGTCCACCACCTTGGTGTCCCCGGTGACGATCGTGACGCCGGCCGCGGCGGCGGCCTCGGCCATGTCGGCGGCGAGCGCGGTCAGCTCAGCCACTGGGAAGCCCTCCTCGATGACGAACGCCGCGGACAGCCAGGTCGGCCGGGCGCCGCACATCGCCAGGTCGTTCACCGTGCCGTGCACGGCGAGGGAGCCGATCGAACCGCCGGGGAACCGGTGCGGGCGCACCACGTAGGAGTCCGTGGCGAAGGCGAGCTGCTCGCCCGACGGCAACCGCAGCAGTGCGCCGTCGCCCAGCGGCTCCAGGGCCTCGTTGCGGAAGGCCTCCAGGAAGACGGCGTCGACGAGCGCGGCCGAGGCCTTGCCCCCGGCGCCGTGGGCGAGGGTGACGACCTCGTCGGTGAGGCGCGGCCGCCGTCGGCGGAACGCCTCGATGCGCTCGAGCACCAGCTCCTGCCGCCCGTCGGGTTCCGGAGTGCGGCGGACGGCGGTCATGACGAGGCGGCGGCGAGGCCGGCCGCGGTCCGGTGCAGGCGTCCGAAGGTGTAGTAGGCCGCGCAGGCGCCCTCGGAGCTGACCATGCAGGTGCCGATCGGCGTCTGCGGGGTGCAGGCGGTGCCGAACACCTTGCATTCCCACGGCTTGAGAGCACCCTTGAGCACCTCGCCGCACTGGCACGCCTTCGGGTCGGCGACGCGGACGCCTGGTAGGTCGAAGCGGCGCTCGGCGTCCCAGTCGGCGAAGTCCTCGGACAGCGCCAGGGCGCTCTGGGCGATGAACCCCAGTCCCCGCCACTCGAAGTGCGGCCGCAGCCGGAAGACCTGCTGCAGCAGAGCCAGCGCGATCGGGTTGCCCTCGTCCCGGACGACGCGGGTGTACTGGTTCTCCACCTCGCACCGGCCGTCGGCGTACTGCTGGAGCAGCATCACGATCGACTGCAGGATGTCCAGCGGCTCGAACCCCGCCGTCACCAGCGGCTTGCCGTACCGGCGGGGCACGAACCGGTACGGCCGGTTGCCGATGACCGTGCTGACGTGCCCCGGCCCCAGGAAGCCGTCGAGCCGAAGGTCCGGCGACTCGAGGATCGCCTTCAGCGGCGGAACGATCGTCACGTGGTTGGAGAAGACACTGAAGTTGCGGACGCCGGTCTCCCTCGCCCGCAGCAGGGTCACCGCGGTCGACGGCGCGGTCGTCTCGAACCCGACGGCGAAGAACACGACCTGCTTGTCCGGCGTCGCCTCGGCGATCTTGAGGGCGTCCAGCGGGGAGTACACCATCCGCACGTCGGCACCGCGTGCCTTGGCCTCCAGCAGGCTGCTGCGGCTGCCCGGCACCCGCATCATGTCGCCGAAGGAGGTGAAGACGACGCCGGGCTGCTCGGCCAGGGCGATGGCGTCGTCGACCCGCCCCATCGGGATGACGCACACCGGGCACCCCGGGCCGTGCACCAGCTCGACGGTCTCCGGGAGCAACTGCTCGATTCCGTGCCGGTAGATGGTGTGCGTGTGCCCGCCGCAGACCTCCATGAAGGCGTACGGCATCCCGTTGCGGCCGCCGTCGGCGAGCTCGGTGATCCGGCGCACCGCCACCCGGGCCGCCGCGGGGTCGCGGTACTCGTCGACGAACCTCACCGCGCTCCCTCCTCCTGACCGACCTGCAGCTGGACCCGCTCCCAGAGGGCGTGCGCCAGCGCGGACTGCGCCTCCTGGGTCCGGTGCACGCTCTGGCCGTGGACGGCCAGACAGTGGTCGAGGTCGGGGCAGCTGCCCATGGCCCCGCCGCCGTAGCCGGCCAGCCCGACGGTCAGCAGCCCGCGCCGGCGGCCCTCCGCGAACGCCCGGAGCACGTTCGCCGACCCACCGCTGGTGGAAAGGCCGAGCGCGACGTCCCCGGCGCGGGCGTGCGCCATCAGCTGCCGGGAGAAGACCACGTCGACACCCACGTCGTTGGCCAGGGCCGTCAGCACGGCGGTGTCGGCGACGAGTGACCGCGCGGGCAGGGGCCGACCTGTCGCGGGCGAGGCGAACAGCGCCGCCAGGCCCGCGGCGTCGGTGGCCGAACCGCCGTTGCCGAAGGTGAACAGCCGGCCGCCGGCGCGGAACGCCGCCGCCATGGCCGCCGCGGCCCGGTCGAGCTGCCGGGCCCGATCCTGGATGGTGGCCGCGCGCAGCTGGAGGCTCTCGGCGGCCTTGGCCTCGGCCGAAGCCGTGAGATCGGCCAGCAGTGCCGCCCCGTCGGTCTCCTCCGCGTCGAGGAAGGGGTAGAGGAAGCTGCCCGCGGGTCCGTCGCTCGACGTCATGCCGCACCGTCCGGCGGCGGGCCGTCCAGCCGGGTGATGGCCATGCCGGCGTGCACGACGAGCAGGTCGTGGACCGCCGTCGCGCCGACGAGGGCGAGGTCGACGTCCTCGGTGCCCCGATCGGTGCGGACCGTCGCCGAGGTGCCGTGGACCTCGACGACCTCGGCCAGCCGGCCCTCGTCGGAGCAGGTGATGCAGACCGGGCCCTCGCAGGCCGGGTCAGGCTGCAGCAGGCCGGGGTGCTCGAGCCAGACGTGCGAGAGCTCCCACAGCAGGTGATAGAGCAGGATGAAGCCGCCGTCGTGCTCGGCGGACTTCTCGGGCAGCCACAGCACGTGGTCGGCGGCCCCCGCGGCCGGCCGTTGACCTCCGCCGATCCACACCGATGTCACGCCCCAGGCCGGCGTCCGCCGGACGAGGTCCAGCACACCGGCGGAGCCGGCCGGGCCGATGACGACCAGGACGTCACCGGGACGGGTGTTCGCGCGGGCGACCGCGGTCAGGTCGTGCGGAGGCAGGGCGACCGCGGCGAGTGCCGGTTTGCCCACGATGACCGGGTGGACGAACTCGACGGCGACGTGCTGGGCGTGGTGCGGCGATGCCGGCGAGGCGCACCACAGCGTGCCGCCCCCGGCCAGCCGTCGCGCCAGCACCCGGGAGGCGGCGGCGAGGTCCTCGGCCAGTCCGGCCGGGAGTGCCGTACCGGAGGCTGGTTCGCGAATGGCCGTCACGACGACGCCGCCGGCGTGTCCGCCCGGTCGGCAGCCAGGCCCTCGACCCTGGCGGAGTAGTCGGAGAGCTCCTGCTCGTACATGTCCCCGAGCCGCTTGAGGGCGTCGAGGGTCTCGCGCGCCTCCGCCTCGTCGATGCGGGCCATGGCGAAGCCGACGTGCACCAGCACCCAGTCGCCGACCCGGGCGCCCTCCGGCCCGTCGAGCCCGATCAGCGCCACGGAGATCTCGCGCCGGACGCCGTCGACATCGACCTTGGCCCGCAGCGCGGCAGGATCGCTGATCGCCACGATCTGGCCGGGAATGCCGAGGCACATGCGGAGGTCCCTCCCGTCGAGTGATCCAGGTCACTGTAGGCCCCGCAGTAGATGTGTGGAACCACTAGCGCGAAGGGGCCGGCGCGGGCCTATCGTCCGGGCCGTGCGGGTGGCGTTCGTAGGCAAGGGCGGCGCCGGGAAGTCGTCCCTGGCCGGGACGTTCGCGCGCGTGCTGGCCGCGAGCGGCGAGCGGGTGCTGGCGCTGGACTCCGATCCCATGCCGGGGCTGGCCTTCTCGCTCGGCGTGGACCCGGGCGATGCCGGGCTGCCCGACGACGCCGTCGAGGAGTACGAGGAGTCCGGACGCCGCCGGTACCGGCTGCGGGCCGGGTTGACCGGACCGGATGCCGTCGAGCAGTACGCCGTCCGGGGGCCGGACGGTCTCTACTTCCTGCAGCTCGGCAAGGCGCGCGGGCCGCGCTGGAACAACACCCGGCAGCACTTCGGGTTCCAGCGCGTGCTCGACGACCTGCCCGGCGAGGGCTGGAACGTCGTGGGCGACCTGCCCGGGGGCACCCGCCAGCCGTTCCTGACCTGGGGCCGGTACGCGCGGACCTTCCTGGTCGTCGTGGAGCCCTCGCCGGCGTCGCTGCTCTCCGGCCGGCGCCTGGCCCGGCTGGCCGCCACCGGCGCCGTCCCCCGGGTGTTGGCGGTCGCGAACAAGGTGCGGCAGCCGGGGGACGCCGACGTGGTGGCCGCCGGCACCGGGCTGGACGTGGTGGGCGCCGTTCCGCTCGACGCTGCCCTGGCCGACGCGGACCGACGAGGGCACGCCCTCGTGGACGCCGACCCGGACGCACCGTCGGTGGCGGCAGTACGGTCGCTGGTGAAGGCGCTGGGAGAGCAGGAGGAACGCTCGTGAAAATCGCCGTGGTGGGCAAGGGCGGCTCGGGCAAGACGACCACGTCGGCGGTGCTGGCCCGGACGCTCGCCAGGCACGGGCACGACACCCTGGCCCTCGACTGCGACACCAACCCCAATCTCGGCATCTCGCTGGGGCTGGGCGAGGAGGCGACCGAACAGCTGGTGACCGTGCGGGAAGCCGTCGACGCGGGTGAGGAGGAGCACGCCTCGACCGCCGACGATTTGGTCGAGCGCTTCGGTGTGCCCGCCCCCGACGCAGTCCGCCTCGCGGTGGTCTCGGCGATCCAGAACCCGCAGCCGGGCTGTCCGTAGTGCGGCGTCTCACCTGAGCAGTTGCTCGGGCAGCTGGAACGCCCCGGCCGCGCCGTCGTCGCGGACTTCGAGGCAGGCCTGGGGACCGTGCTGCGGCTCGACGGGAGGCCCGTCGACGTGGTGGTCGTGGTCGTGGAGCCCACCGCCAAGTCGCTGGAGGTCGGCCGCCGGGCGGCCGACGCCGTCCGGGAGGGCAGCCTGGGCCGCGTCGTCGTCACCGCCAACCGGGTGCGCGACGCCGATGACGAAGCTCGCGTACGCGCGGCCTTTCCCGGCTTCGATCCGGTGCTGGTGCCCGACGACCCGGCGATCGTCGCGGCCGAGCGGCGGGGCGAGGCCCCGCTCGATGCGGCCGCCGAGTCGCCTGGAGTGCGGGCGCTCGCCGACCTCGCCGAGAAGTTGCTGGCCGAACGCTGCTGAAGGCAGCGCGGGCCTGGGCCGACACGGCCGAGCGCCGGTTACCGGCCCGGCGGCGAGCTCGACCGCCACCGCCCGCCGTCAGCCAGATCCGGCGGCGTCGACGGCGTCCAGCACACGCTGCAGCGCCGCCTGCAGGGCCGGCGACGGGGAAGCCGTTCCCACCGTGCCGGCGCGGTCCGCCCGCGCGACGTCCTCCTCGTAGGGCAGCATCCCGGCGATCGCCAGGCCCTCCTGCGTCAAGGCGGCGCGGAGGTAATCGTCGTCCTCGGCGCCGCGCAGCTTGTTGCCGACGGCGAGCACCTGCGGGATACCGAGCTCGGCCGCCAGCGCCGCAGTACGCACCGCGGTGACCACCGACTTGCGGGTGGGCTCGCACACCACGAGCAGCAGGTCGGCGTGGGCGAGGGTGCCCCCCGACCGGCTCAGGTGTTCCAGCCCGGCCTCCATGTCCACCAGCGTCAGATCGACGTCCGTCAGCGCGTCGGCGAGCAGGCTGCGGACGGTGGCGTGCCCACCGCATGTGCACCCGGCCCCCGCCTGGGCCACCTTGATCGCCGAGAGCAACGTCGGCCCCGCCGGTGTCCGTCGTCCGTACTGCTGCAGCAGGTCCGCCGCGGCAAGCCCTCCTCCCCCACCGACCACCGCGCTGCGCGGCAGCACCGGTACCGCCTCGGTCTCCGCCAGCGACAGCCCGAGGGAGAGCCCCAGGTTGGGATTGGAGTCGGTGTCGATGGCCACGACGGTGCGGCCGCGCTCGGCCCAGGCCCGGGCGAGCAGTCCGGCGACCGTCGTCTTGCCCACCCCGCCTTTGCCCACCACGCCGAGCTTCAGGGCGACCGGGCGTGCCGTGGTGGTCATCCGGAGCTCCTCGCTGTGGCGCGCAGGTAGTGGCGCAGGTCACCTACCAGGAGCACACTGCCACCACGCTGGCCCAACCGTCGACGCGAAGGAGGCACGCCGTGGGGTCGAACTCTCCCCTGGCCGGCTGCCCCGCGACCGTCGTGCGTGCCGATGGCTGAGGAGGGTGGGTCGATCCCCGATCCGGGCCGCCGGTCGGCGGAGGCGGCACTCGCAGACCTCGGCCCGCTGCTCGATCGGCTCGAGGAGCTGCTCGGCGAGGTCGAGGACTTCGACGACGACGTCCGGGTCCGCGTGTTCGAGCTGCTCGACGGCGTCGACGCCATCCACCGCCTGGCGGTGACCCGGCTGGCCGACGCAGTCGGCGACGACGTCGACCGGTTGCAGCGGGGCGATCCGGCGGTCGCCTGGCTGTTCGAGGCCTACGGCGTGGGCGTCGACGACGTCGCCGCGGCCACCGTCGCGCTGGAACCGGTCCGTCCCTACATCACCGAGCACGGCGGCGAGGTCGAGGTCCTCGCCGTCGAGCGGGGGATCGTCCGGGTCCGACTCAGCGGGGCCTGCTCCGGCTGCACGTCCGCGGCCCATACCCTGCGATACGGAGTGGAGGAGGCCCTACGGGACAACCTGCCGGGCTTCGTCGCGATGGACGTCGCCCCGGACAGCGGCGCGGCACCGCACCCGCCGCCCGCTCCGGTGCTGCTGCAGATCCA
>JALYMS010000325.1 GCA_030773535.1 Actinomycetota bacterium
CGCCCCCCGGTCTGGATCGCGCTCCTCGCCGCACCGCTGGTGATTCCGCCTGCGCGTACCGTGCTGACGGGCGGGGAGGGACCTGCGCTGATCAGGGCGCTGCAGGGCACCGGGCTGCTGACGCTGGCCACCGGGGTCCTGCTCGCCACCGGTCTCGCGCTGAGCGCCTGAGCCCCCCCGAGGACGACGGGAGGGACCTCCGGGTGGCCACAGCCGAGGAACTGCGCGCGGCGATCGACGAGATCTTCTCCGCGGGGGTCCGGCGGGGCCTGCTGCACAACGACGTCGAGGACGCCGAGCTCGACGGCCGGCACATCACCGTCCACGGGCAGCGGTTGGTGAATTTCGGCTCGTGCTCCTACCTGGGCCTGGAGACCGACCCGAGGATGAAGGCGGCGGTCCGCGAGGCGGTCGACCGGTACGGCACCCAGTTCTCCTCGTCGCGCACCTACGCCTCAGCCCCGCTGTACCGGGTGGTCGAGGAGCAGCTGGCCGACCTGTGGGAGCGGCCGGTCATCGTCATGCCGTCCACGACGCTGGGCCACATCGCCACGATGCCCACCCTCATCGGCAGCCAAGACCTGCTGCTGCTCGACCACCAGGTCCACCATTCGATCACCACGGCCGCCACGCTGGTCCAGGCCGGCGGAGCGAGGGTGGAGCTCGTCCCGCACTCCGACCTCCGGACGCTGGAGCGCCGGCTGGCGGAGCACCGCCACACCTACCGGCGGATCTGGTACGCCACCGACGGCCTCTACTCCATGTACGCGGACTTCTTCCCTGCCCGGGAACTGGACGCGCTCGCCGCCCGGTACGACAACCTCTGGCTGTACGTGGACGACGCGCACGCGGCGTCGTGGTCGGGTCGGGGCGGCCGCGGCTACGCCCTCGAACACCTCTCCTCGGCCACTCTGGACCGCACCGTCGTCGCCCTCTCGCTGAACAAGTCCTTCGCGGCTGCCGGTGGGGCGTTCACGTTCCCGGACGCGGAGTCCCGCCGGCTGGTGGCCACCGTCGGCGGTCCGCTGGTCTTTTCCGGCCCGGTGCAGCCCCCGATGCTCGGCGCGATCCTGGCCTCGGCCCGGCTGCACCGCACCGCCGAGATCGCGGCGCGCCAGGAGCTCCTCCTCCGGCGGATCCGGCTGTTCAACCGGCTCGCCGCGGCCGCCCGGCTGCCCCTGGTGTCGGAGTCCGAGGCCCCCATCCGCTTCGTGGGCGCGGGAACGGCCGCGGTCGCCTACCGGGTCACCGAGCGCCTGCGTGGCGCCGGCTTCTTCGTCAACACGGCCGCGTTCCCCGCGGTGCCGGCCAAGCGGTGCGGAACGCGGTTGACCCTCACCACCCACCACACGAAGGACGACGTCGCAGGCGTCGTGGCCGCGCTGGCCGAGCACCTCCCGGCTGCCCTCACCGACGAGGGCAGCTCGGTGGTGGACCTGCGCCGGGCGTTCGCCCGCCAGTTGCGCGGCCGCCCCGAGGTCCTCCCGGTGGCCGTCGCAGAACCCTCCACGCTGCGGCTGGAGCACGTCCGTTCGGTCCTCGACGTGAAGCCGGCGGAGTGGGACGCCCGGCTGGGCAACCGGGGCGCGTTCGACGTGGCCGCCTTGCGGACGTACGAGGCGGTGTTCGGCCTCGGCGGAACGGGCGCCGCCGGCCAGACCGAGGACGTGTGGGACTTCCACTACCTGACGGTGCGGGACACCGACGGCGCCCCGGTCGCCATGACGTTCTTCACGACGGCGCTGTGGAAGGACGACCTGCTCTCCCCCGCGCACGTCTCGCGGGAGGTGGAGCGGCGCCGCGCCGAACACGCGGACTCCTACTACCTCACCTCGCCGATGGTGGCCATGGGCTCGCTGCTCACGGAGGGGGACCACCTCTGGCTGGACCGCTCCCGGGACTGGCGGGCGGCGCTCCGGCTGATCCTGCAGGCCATGCGTACCGAGGAGGACTCGGTGGGGGCGGCCGCGGTGGTGCTGCGGGACCTGGCCGACGGCGACGAGGAGCTGCACGACTTCCTGCTGGCGGAGGGCCTGCTACCCATCCCGGTCTACGACACGTGGGTGCGCGACCTCGACTTCGGGGACGACGAGGCGTTCCTGGCCGGGCTCGGCCGGAGGCACCGGTACCACCAGCGGACCCGCGTCCTTCCGTGGGAGCGGGCCTTCCGGGTCGAGGTCCTGGCGGGCGGGAGCCCGGTGGCGCAGGCTCTCCCGGCCGCCGTCCGGAACGACCTGTACGCCATGTACCGCGCGGTGCACGCCCGGGCCTTCGACCTGAACGTCTTCCCGCTCCCCCGCCGCGTCCTGGACGCCGTCCTCCGGCTTCGCGGGCTGGGAGGTCGTGCTTCTGCACGTTTCCGAACGGCCGGAGGGCCCCGTGGCCTTCGCCGTCCAGCACGTGGGGGCCGAGCACGTGGCACCGGTCTTCGTCGGCCTGGACTACGACTTCGTCCGGACCCACCACACCTACCAGCAGCTGCTGTTCCAGGCGCTCCGGTCGGCGCAGCGCCACGGCGCCCGGCGGGTGCTGTACGGGATGAGCGCGGACCTGCAGAAGGGACGCTTCGGGGCGCGGCGGGAGAAGCGTTGGGCCTACGTGCAGGCCACGGACACCTACCACGCCGACGTGCTCGCCCACCTCGCCGAGACGGCTCCCTCGGCCTGAGCGCCGGGAGTTAGTCCGCCCCGCCGCTGAGTCGGCTGCGGAGGTCCTCCTTCGCGGCGCGCCGGGCGAGGCTCCGGGCGGCGAGCGCCTCGCTGAGCCGCTCGCGCGAGCGACGGAGGAGGACGTAGGACACCGGCATCGAGAGGAGCAGGCCGAACAGCAGGCCGGGGAAGCTGCCCAGCCCGGCCAGCCACAGCAACAGGACCAGGGCGGCCGCGATCGCGAAGCGGCCCACCGTGTAGATCACCAGCCACGGCAGGACCCGCGGGGGAACAGCCGGTCCGCCTGCCGGGCCCACCGCGCCGGTACCGCTCGTCTCAGCCATGACGGCCCTCCCACTTGGTCGACAGAACCACCGTCGTTCGCGTGCGCGCGACGCCCCGGATGCGGTTGAGCGCGCCGATGATGGACTCGAGTGCCGGGATGTCCGGGACGCGCACCTTGAGCACGTAGCCCTCGCTGCCGGCGACCCGCCAGCAGTCCTCCACCTCCGGCAGCGCCCGGAGGCCCTCCTCGACCCCCGTGTCGTCCACGGCGTCGCTCTCGATGACGCTGATCAGCGCGGTGACGTCCAGGCCGACGGCGGCCGGGTCGACGACCGCCCGGTAGCCGGTGATGACCCCGGCTCCCTCCAGCTTCCCCACCCGCTCGTGCACCGCGGGCGAGGAGAGGCCCACCTGACGGGCCAGCTCCGCGTAGCTGGCCCGGCCGTTCGCGCGCAGCAGGTCGACCAGCTGTCGGTCCACGGCGTCGATGGCGTTCTCTCCGTCCTCGCGTATGCCCGGCAGGATGTTCCCGTTGCGCACCGAGTATCGCCGCGGACATACGCTTGGCGGGAACGAGGGGGTGGGACGTGCCGTACCTGATCGTGCTCGTGATCGCGGTCGTCGTGGTCGTTCTGCTGATGCGGTCCGCGACCGCTCCTGGTCGTGGCTCGGTGCGGCCGCAGGCACGGGCGCCCCGGCGTCCCCGGCCCTCGGCCCGGCCCCTGGCTCCCGACGACGATCCCGAGTTCCTGCGCGAGCTGGAGCGCCGCGCCCGGCGGGACGACGGCAAGAAGGGCTGAGCCCGCCTCACTCTTCCCCGGTCGGGCCTCCGGGCCAGCCCAGGCCCCCGTCCCCCGGTGAGGGGGGTCCCGGCCAGCCCAGGCCGCCTCCGCCTTCGGGCGCGAGGTGT
>JALYMS010000326.1 GCA_030773535.1 Actinomycetota bacterium
CTGGCGAAGGAGGACGACGAGTCCTCGCTGCAGCGGCTGGCCGCGCTCCGCGAGGAGCTCGCCAACCGCCGCCAGGAGCTCGCCGAGCTCACCTTCCGCTGGCAGCAGGACAAGACCGCAATCAGCCGGATCCAGCACATCAAGGAGGAGTTGGAGCAGGTGCGGCTCGATGCCGAGCGCGCCGAGCGGGACGGCGACCTCGCCCGCGCCGCGGAGCTCCGGTACGGCCGGCTGCCCGAGTTGGAGAAGGCGCTGACGGCGGCCGAGGACTCGGTGGAGTCCGGCGAGTCCATGCTCAAGGAGGAGGTCGGCCCGGACGACATCGCGGAGGTCGTGCAGGCCTGGACCGGCATCCCCGCCGGCCGGCTGCTCGAGGGCGAGACGCAGAAGCTGCTCCGGATGGAGGACGGGCTCGCGGCGCGCGTCGTCGGTCAGCCCGAGGCGGTGCGCGCAGTGTCCGACGCAGTCCGCCGGGCCCGGTCCGGCGTCTCCGACCCCGACCGCCCGACCGGCTCCTTCCTCTTCCTCGGCCCCACCGGTGTCGGCAAGACCGAGCTGGCGAAGGCGCTGGCGGAATTCCTGTTCGACGACGAGCGGGCGATGGTCCGCATCGACATGAGCGAGTACTCGGAGAAGCACTCGGTCGCCCGGCTGGTCGGTGCACCCCCCGGCTACGTCGGCTACGAAGCGGGAGGCCAGCTCACCGAGGCCGTGCGCCGGCGCCCGTACACCGTCGTCCTGCTCGATGAGGTGGAGAAGGCCCACCCGGACGTCTTCGACGTCCTGCTGCAGGTCCTGGACGACGGCCGGCTGACCGACGGGCAGGGCCGGACGGTCGACTTCCGCAACACGATCCTGGTGCTGACCTCCAACCTGGGATCACAGCTGATCGCCGACCAGTCCGTGCCCGAGGCGCGCCGGAGGGACGCCGTCATGGAGGTGGTCCGGATGCACTTCAAGCCGGAGTTCCTCAACCGCCTGGACGACGTCGTGCTCTTCCGGGCGCTCGGCACCGAGGAGCTCGCCGGGATTGTGGACATCCAGGTCGGGGTGCTGGCCCGGCGGCTCGCCGCCCGCAGGCTCACCCTGCGGGTCACCGACGCCGCGCGCGAGTGGCTGGCACTCAACGGGTTCGACCCCGTCTACGGAGCACGTCCGCTGCGCCGGCTGGTGCAATCCGCGATCGGGGACCAGCTGGCGAGGGCGCTGTTGGCCGGCGACATCCGGGACGGCGACGAGGTCGTCGTCGACTGGGTGGCGTCCCTGCCGGGGACCGACGGCGACTCCGGGCTGACCGTCACCCGCGGCTGACGCACCGGAGGAGGCCGCCGGATCGACGGGATCCGGCGGGCCCCCTCGCCCTGCGGCTGCCTGTGGACAGCGCCCGCGCGGCTGGAGCCGTTCCCCCTAGCGTGCGCGGGCGGCCATGGAGCCGTTGGTGGGCGCACGGCACGAGCCAGCCGCGCCCCCGTCCCGGGGAGGGTGTCGAGCGTGGGTATCAGGACCCGTTGGGGGCGCGTGGACGCCGAGCGCTGGGTGCACCGGTTGCTCGCGATGCAACCTCGGTGCTGACGCTGTGGACGGCGGGGACCTTCCTCGCGAGGTTGCTGCACGGCTTCCTGCCGCTCACCCTGCTGCCGGCGAGCCTCGTGGCCTTGAGCGGGTGGCTGACCGCCGCCTGGCGCCTCGAGCGCGCCTGGGCCTGGTACGTGGGCGCCATCCTGGCGGCTCTGCGCCTCGAGTCGGTCTTCCTTGCGCTGCTCGACGGAGACCTGCCCTTCCTGCTGTGGGTGTGGCCGCATTCGACGCCCTGCTGCTGGTTCACCTGCTCCGTCCTGACTGCCGTGCCCGCTTCGATCCGCCGGTGGCCTCGGCAGCGCGGGAGGGAACCGCAGTGCGACGGAGTTCGTTCGAAGCTCGCGACCGACCACGCGTTGACTCGGCGAGGCCGGATCGATCAGCCGTCCGACACCGACGTGGTGGCTGCTGGTCGCGACCGCGCCGGTCCACCATGATCGTGGCGGATACGGAACGACGAGGAGTCGCGATGACGTCAGGACAGACCCCGTACGGCGACCCAGCGGGCGAGGCGGGTCCTTC
>JALYMS010000327.1 GCA_030773535.1 Actinomycetota bacterium
TGAACGACAGGTAGCGGCCACTGGGCTCGGCCAACTCGATCGGCGGCATGCCGCCAGCTTCGATGAACCACCGCAGCCCAGTCGTGCGGGCCACGCTGACCGCACCAGCGGCAGCCTCAGTCGACAATCCTGCGGCGATCAGTCGCCAGAACCGCCGACGCACCTCGCTGTGCATCAGAACAGGACCCGTCGCTCCCATCGACCACACCCCATCTCAGTGGGGTGTTGCTACGACTCCTTGAACCCGAGTGCCGCAGAACGGGGCGTCAGCGCACACCCTTCCGCACGCCGAGGCGTCAGCTCTAGCGGGCGGCGTTGGCCTGGACGGCGGTGCTCACGTACCGCGCCAGCCCGGGCGCCCGCTGGTCGTAGTGGGCGGTGAACCGCTCGTCCTCGACGTACATTCGCCCCAGGTCGGCGTGCATCTCCGGTGGGCAGTCGTAGAAGCTCCGGCTGATCTGCTGCCGGTGCTCCTCCGCCAGGTCCATCGCCTGCTCCGCATCGGCCGGGACGCCGGATCGCAGCGCCTCGGCGAAGCGTGCCTCGACGTCCTCTCCCTCCGCCAAGATCTGCAGCCAGTTGTCCTTCGTGTACGTCGCCGTCCGCCGCTGGGACTGCGCGTACGCCTCCGTCTCGCCCCAGCGCTCCTCGACCTCGGCGTCGTACTGCGCCGAGTCGTGCTCGCCGAACACTTCGAACCGCTCTTCCGGGATGAGTGAGATTCCCATCGCTCGTGCCTCCATCTCCTTCTCGACGGCCGCCACCATCGCCGACGTCCGCTCCAACCGGTTCCGCAGCAGCGCGTGCTGCCGGCGCAGGTGCGCCTCGGGATCGGCGGACGGATCGTCGAGCAGGGTCGCGACCTCCTCGAGGGGGAACCCGAGCTCGCGGTAGAGCAGCACCGAGTGCAGCCGGTCCAGGTCGGCCGGTGCGTACTGGCGGTAGCCGGCGGCCGAGCGCCCGGACGGCGACAGCAGACCGATCCGGTCGTAGTGGTGCAGCGTGCGCACCGTGACGCCGGCCAGCGCGGCCACTTCTCCCACGTTCATGCGGGTCCTCCTCTCTGACGAGCACGAGCGTGCAGCCTGACGCTGCGTCAGGGTCAAGTGCAATCTCCGGACGGCGGTGTGAGGATCAGCGGTATGGCGGACGACGTATCTCCTGAGGATCCCTTCGAGCGTCGGCACGAGCGGGTGAGGGACGCCGAGATGGCGTACGTGGACGTCGGAACGGGGGAGTCGATCGTCTTCCTGCACGGCAACCCGACGTCGTCCTACCTGTGGCGGAACGTGATCCCGCACGTGCAGCACCTCGGCCGCTGCGTCGCACCCGACCTGGTCGGCATGGGGGAGTCGGACAAGCTGCCCGACGCCGGGCCGGGCACGTACTCCTTCGCGACGCATGCCGCCTACCTCGAAGAGTTCCTCGACCAGGTCCACATCGGCGACCGCGTCGTCCTCGTCCTGCACGACTGGGGCTCGGGGCTCGGCTTCGACTGGGCGGAACGGCACCGCGGCCGGGTGCGCGGCATCGCCTTCACCGAGGCGATCGTCACGCCGATGACGTGGGACGACTGGCCGCCGGACGCCCGCAAGATCTTCCAGTTGATGCGCAGCGAGGCGGGCGAGGCGGCCGTGCTCGACAAGAACGTCTTCGTCGAGCGGATCCTCCCGGCATCGGTGGCCCGTGGACTGACCCCCGAGGCCCACGACCGCTACCGCGCCCCCTTCGGCACCCGCGAGGACCGTCGGCCCACCCTGGACTGGCCCCGGCAGATCCCGATGGAGAACGAGCCGGCGGACGTGGTCGGGGTCGTCGAGCGGTACGGGCAATGGCTGGCATCCAGCGACGTCCCGAAGCTGTTCATCGACGCCGATCCGGGCTCCATCCTGGTCGGCCGCCAGCGCGAGCTCGTGCGCAGCTGGCCGGCGCTGACCGAGGTGACCGTGCCCGGCAGCCACTTCGTGCCCGAGGACTCCCCGCACGAGATCGGCCGGGCGCTCGCGGAGTGGATTCCCGGCCTCCGGTAGGGACCCGGCAGCGATGAGTCG
>JALYMS010000328.1 GCA_030773535.1 Actinomycetota bacterium
CTCACCGCCTTCGCCGAACTCGGCTTCGCCCCGCACACCGCGGGCCTGGCGAACGAGCGGAACATGGGCGTGACCGTCATGGGGCAGTCCATGTCGATGCCGGTCATGATCAGCCCGACCGGCGTCCAGGCGGTCCACCCGGACGGCGAGGTCGCCGTCGCGCGGGCTGCCGCAGCCCGGGGCGTCGCCATGGGCCTGTCCTCCTTCGCCAGCAAGCCGATCGAGGAGGTCGTGGCGGCCAATCCGCAGACCTTCTTCCAGATGTACTGGGTGGGCACCCGGAACGACATGCTCGCCCGCATGCACCGGGCGAAGCAGGCCGGCGCGGTGGGCATGATCGCCACCCTCGACTGGTCTTTCGCCTACGGCCGCGACTGGGGCAGCCCGTTCATCCCGGAGAAGATCAACTTCGAGGCCGCCCGCCGGTACGCCCCGCAGGTGCTGGTCAGGCCGCGGTGGCTGCTCGACTTCGCCCGCACCGGGAAGATCCCGGATCTGAGCGTGCCCAACATGGTGGCCAACCCGGGCGACCCGGCGCCGACGTTCTTCGGCGCCTACGGCATGTGGATGCAGTCGCCCATGCCCACGTGGGACGACGTCGCCTGGTTGCGCGAGCAGTGGGCCGGCCCGTTCATGCTCAAGGGGGTCATGCGGGTCGACGACGCGAAGCGAGCGGTCGACGCCGGGGTGACCGCCATCTCGGTCTCGAACCATGGCGGCAACAACCTCGACGGCACCCCAGCCTCGATCCGCGCACTGCCGGCCGTGGCGAACGCCGTCGGCGACCAGATCGAGGTCTTGCTGGACGGCGGCATCCGCCGTGGCGGCGACGTCGCCAAGGCCCTCGCCCTGGGCGCGAAGGCGGTTCTGATCGGCCGTGCGTACCTCTGGGGCCTGGCAGCCAACGGTCAGGCGGGCGTGGAGAACGTGCTCGACCTCCTCCGCGACGGACTCGGCTCGGCCATGGTCGGCCTCGGCCGGCCGGACGTCGCTGAGCTGAGCCGCGCGGACCTCGTGGTGCCCCCGGGCTTCGAGCGACACCTGGGCGACGACACGGTGCCCGACGCCCCGATGGAGAGCGTTCCCCGCAGCGGCCGCGCCGGCGACTGAGACTCCCCCGCCGAGCCGCCCCCGCGGATCTCCGGCCACGCGGAGTCCGCGAAAGCTCAGCCCGCGCTCCGACGCCGGGGACGGGCTGCCCGGACGATCCGGTCCGGACGGATCTCCACCGCGGACGCCGAAGCGCCGTTCAGCCAGGTCGTGAGCACCCCGTCGCCGTCCTGCACCCGCAGCCCAGCCCCACCGACGCCGACCGGACGAAGAGTCAGTTCTCTGGAACGCAGGAGCGTGAGTTCCGCCCCCGCGGACCCCACGGGCACCCGGTCCAGGACGTCGTCGAGGCGGCAGCACCGTCCATCGACGAGGACGAAAGGCTGGGGCACGAGCGTGCCGGCCAGCCGCCGGCCGGCCCACCCCCGGCGCTGGACCAGGGGCCCGTGCCGCAGCGGGGGGGTCCGGCTGTCCGCAGCCAGCCGCGCCACGGCCGGTATGCGCCGGACGCCCGCCAGCACCCCCCGCCGCACGACGTCGCCCGATCGTCCGCCGCCGGTCATCAGCCGGCCGACCAGCAGTGCCACCCGGATGAGCGCGCGGGCGTGCGGCTCGCGCTCGGCCGGGTAGGTGTCCAGCAGGTCCTCGCCGGCCTCCCCCGTCACGACGGCGGCCAGCTTCCAGGCGAGCTGGTGCACGTCGCGCAGGCCCAGGCCGAGACCCTGCCCGATGAACGGCGGGCTCAGGTGCGCGGCGTCGCCGGCCAGGAGCACCCGGCCCGACCGCCACCGGTCGGCCACCTGCGCGCGGAAGGTGTACTCGACGGTGCGCACGAACTCGACCGCCGTCGGGTCCACCGGGGCGAGCAGCCACGAGAGCCGCTCGGGCGTCGTCAGCTCTGCCACCGTCTCCCCCGGCCGCATCCGGCACTCCCACCGGTACCGGTCGCCCGTGACCGGCATGAACGTCGACGGGCGCCGCGCGTCGCACACCTGCGAGACCCCCGGCCAGACGGGCAGCTCGATCGGCGACCGGATGTCGAGGACCAGCCACCGGTCGGCCGGACCGAGGTCGCGCATCCGGGCGCCGATCAGCTCCCGGACGGTGCTGTTGGCGCCGTCGCAGCCGAGGACGGCCACCGCCCGGACGGACCGGTCCTCCCCTCCGGTGCGGTAGGTGAGCGTCACGCCGCCGTCCTGCCCCAGGCCGGTGACCACGGCGCCGCGCAGCACGGTGACGCGGGGGTCAGAACCCGCGGCGTCGGCCAGCACCGCCTCCAGGTCGGGGGAGTGCACGAGCGAGTCCTGCGGCCACCCGTTCGGAGCGGCGTCGGCGTGCCGGCCGAACTCGGCGAGCAGCCGGTGCCGGCCGTCGAGGAGCCGGAGACCGGCCATGGGCCGGGTGCGCGGAAGCAGTGCGTCAGCCACGCCGGCGGCCTGCAGCACCCGGAACACCTCGCCGTCAAGGTGCACCGCGCGCGGCAGCGGATAGGGCTCGGCGTGCCGTTCGAGCACGAGCACGTCGAGGTGCCGGCGGGCCAGCAGCAGCGCTGCCGTAAGCCCGACGGGCCCGGCGCCGACCACGACCACCGGACCGCCTGCCACCCGCCCAGTCTGGCGGACGGGGCACCGTCAGCCCCGGCGGAACCGTGCAACCCGCTGACCCGGAGCCGCCTCGACGACCGGAACGTTGCACGGACTTTCGCTCATGTGACGTCCGTCATAGCGTGCGAGCCAGTCATGCGTGCCCGCGCATGCACGGCGGCCCTCGACGCCGAGGACGACCAGGAGGTCCCCATGCCCGTGAACACCCGAGGCGCGATCATGCGCTCAGCACCCGGCACCTGGGAGGTCGTCGACCTCGTCGCCGACGATCCCCAGCAGGGCGAACTCCAGGTCAAGGTGGCCGCGTCCGGGCTCTGCCACTCCGACGACCACGTCGCCACCGGCGACATACCCGTCGGCCACTACCCGTTCCTCGGCGGCCACGAGGGAGCGGGCGTGGTCACCGCCGTCGGCCCGAACACGAAGGGCTTCGAGGATGGCGACCACGTCGTCTTCTCGTTCCTGCCGGGCTGCGGACGCTGCCGCTACTGCGCCAACGGCCAGCAGTACATCTGCGACTCCGGCGCGAACCTGCTGATCGGCTCGCGGTGGGACGACGCCACGAGCTTCCGGTTCCAGACCTCCGACGGCACCGACGTGGGCCAGATGTGCGGCCTGGGCACCTTCGCCGAGGTCACCACGGTCGACGTCCGCTCGACCGTGAAGATCGACAAGAGCATCCCGCTCGAGGTCGCCTGCCTCGTCGGATGCGGCGTCGGCACCGGCTGGGGCACCGCCGTCCAGGCCGGCGAGGTCAAGGCGGGCGACACGGTCATCGTCATGGGCATCGGCGGCATCGGCATCAACGCCGTCCAGGGGGCGGCGCACGCCGGGGCCAGCCACGTCGTCGCCGTCGACCCGATCGCGTTCAAGCGCGAGAAGGCCATGGAACTGGGCGCCACCCACGCCTTCGAGAACATGGAGGAGGCGGCCGACTTCGCGCGCAGCGTCACCAACGGGCAGGGTGCGGACAAGGCGCTGATCACCGTCGGCGTGCTGAAGGGCGAGCACGTCGCCCAGGCGTTCGAGGCCATCGGCAAGGGGGGCCGGGTCGTCATCACCGGACTCGGGGATCTCACCGACGTGGGCATCCCGATCAACCCCAGCATGATGGCGCTGTTCACCAAGGAGATCCGCGGCGCCCTGTTCGGTGACCAGAACCCGAGCGCCGACATGCTCAAGATGCTGCGGCTCTACCAGGAGGGCAAGCTCAAGCTGGACGAGCTGATCACCAACCGCTACAAGCTCGACGACATCAACAAGGGCTACGAGGACTTGCACGCCGGCAAGAACATCCGCGGCGTGATCGTGCACGACTGAGCCGTCGCGCTGATCGAAGCCGGGGTGCCGCTCCCGCCTGGGCGCGGCACCCCCGGCCGTGTCCGGGGCCGAGAGGAACTGCCGTGACGACGTCGACCGCCGCCCGGCTCGATGTCGGCGGCATGGTGCGCGTCGCCCGTGAGCGGGTGGTCGCCCGCATCCGCGAGGCGGAGGTGGTCGCGGCGGCGTTGTCGGCCGGCCGCAACGTCGTCCTCGAGGGGCCGCCGGGCACCGGCAAGACGACGCTGCTGCGCTCGCTCGCCGACGGTGCCGGGGTGCCGCTGGTTCTCGTGGAGGGCAACGCCGAGCTGACCCCCACCCGGCTCGTCGGACACCACGACGCCTCCCGGGTGCTCACCGAGGACTACCGGCCGGAGAACTTCGTGCCCGGGCCGCTCACCCGCGCGATGACCGAGGGGGCGCTGCTCTACGTCGAGGAGTTCAACCGTGTCCCCGAGGAGACGATGAACATCCTCCTCGGGGTGCTGTCCGAGCGCGAGATGCATGTGCCCCGCTACGGCCGCGTGGCCGCCCGCCCCACCTTCCGGCTGGTCGCGGCGATGAACCCGTTCGACGCCGTCGGGACCGCGCGGGTGACCCCGGCGCTCTACGACCGATCCTGCCGGGTCGCGATGGGGTATCAGGACGAGGACGCCGAGCTGCGGGTGGTCGCGACGGTGACCGACGGTCCGGCCGCACTCGTCGCCCGCGCGGTCCGCGCCGTGCGGATCACCCGCGACCACCCCGAGCTACGCATCGGCGCCTCGGTCCGCGGCGCGATCGACACGGTCCTGATCGCCGTCGAGCTGGCCGCGGTTCGGGGAACGGCGGCGCTGGAGGACGGAACCGGCCTGGACGCGGCGCTGGCCGCCATGACCGGCAAGGTCACGCTGGGGGACGGCGTCGCCCGGCCGGTCGAGGACGTGGTCACCGACATCTGGCGCCGGGCCGGTGAGGAGCTGGGAAAAGCCTGACGCCCGGGGAGCAGGGCCCCGGGCCGCCCCCACCGCCCGCCCAGGCCGGCCCGCCTCCCGGGGGGCGGCCGCCCCGGGTGGTGGAGGACCCCGACGCCGTCGCCGAGCTGCTCCGCTCCCAGGCCGCGCGCCGCAGCAGCCGGGACCAGCTCTCGCGCAGCAATCCCGACTTCGACGCGGTCTCGCCGGAGGCCGGTGAGCTGGACGCGGCCGCCGTGGCCGACCTCGCAACCCGGGATCCCGATGCGGCCGCCCGGGTGCTGGCCGCCGCAGCGCGTGCGTTCGACCCACGGCTGCGTGCGGCGGCCCGGTCCCTGGCCGCCCGACTGCCGCTGGGCAACCCGCGCGCCGGGACCGCCGACCGCCCGGGCACCAGCCGGGTGGTGACCCGGAGAGAACCGACCGGGTCCGACGTCGACCTCGACGCGACGCTCGCTGCCAGGGGCGCAGAGCCGCGCTGGCTGGCCGAGCACCTGCACACCCGCGGCTGGCGGTCCACCGGACGGGCGGTCGTGCTGCTGGTCGACGCCTCCGGCTCGGTCGCCGGGGACGAGCTGGCCGCGGCCGTCCTCACCGCCTCGGCGCTGGTGCAGCGCATGCGGCCGGGGGACGAGCTCGGCGTGGTGGCCTTCTGGTCGACCGCGGTCGTGCTCCGCCCGCTGTCGGCCGATCCACGGGTCGACCTCGTGGTCGACCGGCTGTGCGACCTGCGCGGCGGCGGCACCACCGACCTGGAGCTGGCGCTGCGGACGGCGGCGCGGCAGGTCGCGCGCTCCCGCGCGGCTGACAGGCAGGTGTTGCTGCTCTCGGACGGCCTCGCCACCGAGAGTCCCGACCCGGTGGACGCCGCGTCCGCCCTGGCCCGGATACCCGCCCGGCTGCAGGTGCTCGCACTGTCCGGCGAGGAGGGGGCGATGACGTCGTGTGCGGCGCTGGCCTCGGCCGGGGGCGGGAAGGTGGCCGCTCTGCATCGCCCCTCGCAGGCGCCGGCCGCCGTCCGGGAACTGCTGGGGTGAGGCCGGCGGTCATGGCCGGAAGCCTCCCCCGGCAGGGATGACCGAGGAGTTGAGCGGGGCAGCCTCCGGGGAGCAGCAGAAGGCGATGACTTCGGCGACGTCGGAGGGGTCCTGGATGCGCCGCAGAAGGGAGGAGCCGGCGAAGTGTCCGACGTCCTCCATGCCGTAGAGGGTCGCGGTAACGGACAGCATGTCGGTCCTCGTCGAGCCCGGCGCGACCGCCACGGCGGTCACGCCGGTGCCCACGAGGTCCTCGGCCAGCCCCCGGACTAGCCCGACGACAGCGTGTTTGGCAGCGGTGTAGGCCGAGAGCCCGAACAGGCCGGTGACCCCGGCGGCGGAGGAGACGGCGACGAACCGGCCGCCGCGTGGTCGAGGTCCGGCCAGCATGAGCGGCACGGTGACCGCGGCTGTGTGCCACACGCCGATCAGGTCGACGTCCAACAGATGCCGGAGCTCCGCCGCCGGGGTCTCCCACTGTGGCCTGCCGCCGGTGATGACAGCGGCGGCGGCTACGGCGGCGTCGAGGCGGCCGAACCGGTTCAGCGCCGCCTGGGCGGCCGACGCGAGCGCCGGCTGGTCCCGGACGTCGGCCACCACGGGCAGCACCTGTCCGGGGTGGCGTTCAGCGACTGCCTCCAGCTGGCCCGGCGTGGCCAGCTCGTAGCCGAGCTGTGATCGGTACTCGTCCGCGGCGCAGGAGTCGACGGCCACGACGCGGTAGCCGCGCAGGCAGAGCGCGTCGACCGTGGCGGCACCGATTCCGCGGGCCGCCCCGGTGACCAGCGCGACGCGGGAAGAGCCGGTCATACCCGCCGCCCCGCCGGAGAGAGCAGGAGGCCGGTGCTGTCGGGCTGCCAGGGCACGACGCTCCGGCTCACGTCCGCCCTCCGACAGGTTGATCCGCAGTGTCACCACCGAGTATGGCTGGAACACCTGCAGCACTCACGGTCACTGCAAGCGGCGCCGCCGCCAGCCCCACCGGCCCGGCGCCGACCACGACCACCGGACCGCTCACGGGCTCAGTTTCGCCTCGCGTGGGGGTCGGCGCCCTCAGCTCCGCAGCTCCGGGAAGTCGGCGTCGGTGAACTCGGTCGGCGAGCCGCCCGTCGGGAACAGCTCCTCCTCGCGTCGGCGGAGCTCGACCCGGCGGATCTTGCCCGAGATCGTCTTGGGCAGTTCGGCGAACTCGATCCGGCGCACCCGCAGGAACGGGGCCAGGTTCTCCCGGGTGTGGCGGAAGATCGACAGCGCGGTCTCCCGCGTCGGCTCGG
>JALYMS010000329.1 GCA_030773535.1 Actinomycetota bacterium
GGCGCTGTGCGAAGTCCCCGCTCGAGCCACCAGTCGCCCGAACGACCAAGCGAGCCTGACGTCTCCGAGCAGGCTGTGTGAAGACATCGCCGGGCCATTCACCACGGCAACTGCCATAGCCTGCGAAGGTGGATCCCCGGGACGGCCTCGACGACGCGGAGAAGCAGCGGCTGGTGCGACTCGCCCTCGCCGACTGGTCAGAGGCGGCCGACGCCCGGGTCGATTCGGTGATCGTGTCGAACGATCGGGCGGCAGAGAACCTGTTCGTCAACGGGGACTACGAATACTCCGTCTACTTCCAGCAGAGCGAGCACGGGCAGTGGGACGAGGCCGGGTCCGCCAGCGGCCATGCGAACCGTATCGACAGCTCACGACGTCAGGACCGGGAGCGGTCAGCGCTCCTGGTCGGTGGGGCGGATCAGCACCTCGTTGACCGCCACGTACGGCGGCTGGCTGACCACGTACACCACCGCGCGGGCGATGTCCTCGGACTGCAGCGACCGCATGCTGGTGTACATCTTCTCGGCGGCCGCCTTCGCCTCCGGCTGCGTGATGTGATCCCGCAGCTCGGTCTCCACGGCGCCCGGCTCGACGAGGGAGATCCGCACGCCACGGCCGGTCACCTCCTGGCGCAGCGACTCGCTGAAGGCGTTCACCGCCCACTTGCTGGCGTTGTAGACCCCGGCGCCCTTGCGCGCCGTCCGCCCGGCGACGCTGGACATGTTGACGATGTCACCCGAGCCCTGCTCCACCATGCCGTCGATCGCGGCATGGGTCATGTACATGACGCCGAGGACGTTGGTGTCGAGCATCCGTCGCCAGTCCTCCGGATCGGCACCGACGATCGTCCCGAGCAGCATCACTCCGGCGTTGTTGACCAGGACGTCGAGTCCATCGAGCTCCGCCCGCGTCCGGCGGACGGCCTCGGCGCAGGCGGCCTCGTCGGTCACGTCAAGGTCGAGTTGCAGCACCCCGGCGCCGGCCTCCTGCAGCCGCGCGGCCAGCGCTTCGAGCCGGTCCTTGCGGCGGGCGCCGATCGCCACGGCCGCGCCCGCCTCGGCCAGCGCGACCGCCGTAGCCTCGCCGATGCCCGACGACGCACCGGTCACGAGCGCGACCTTGCCGGCAAGAGGGCGGGGAGCTTCGGACACGCGGGCCTCCTTCGGTGCCGCCCCATGCGGCACGCCCCTCCACCCTGCCCGGTCGTGCACCGGTGCGCGTCCCGGACGCTGCTCAGTCGGCCGCGAGCGTGACGCCGAACCCCCGGACAGCGAGCCGCAGCAGTACCGGGCCGGGCCGCAGGAGATCCCGCACCCGCGCCGCACTGGCCGCCTCGAGGTCCGCCAGCCGGGCGGCGTAGGCGGCCGGACCGCGCAGGCGAGCGGCGTGCAGGGCGGCGGTGTTCGCCAGACCTTGCGGCGGGACTCGCGCAGGAACAACCGGCTGGCCGCGCGATTGGCCGGGGCCAGCAGGCGGTCCAGCCTGGTGCGCCGGCCGCCGGCCCGCTCGAGAGCCACGTCCTCGGCGGCCACCCGTGAGGAGAGCACCTCGTCGATGCGCTCGTGGTCGCGGCGGCGCAGGTCGAGCAGCTCCTTCGAGCCGAAGTCCGCCGGCGGGATGACGCGGATCAGCGACTGCGGCAGGTCGAAGTTGATGTGCGCGTTCATGCCGAGCAGGACGTGGGCCTCTGGCGGGAGGCCCGGATCAGCGCCGAAGGCCAGCCGCCACGGGCCGGCCGGCGAGCCGGGGTCGCGGCGGTGGGCCTCCAGGGCGTCGAGGTACAGCCCGGCGAAGTCGACGTCCCAGGCGGCGAGCCAGTCAGGGTCCTCGAAGGCCCCCCGGTCGAGCGCGACGCCCACCGCGCGGGTGGTGCGCAGGTAGGTCCCGAGGAAGAAGCGCCCGGGTTCACCGGAGGTCTCCAGGGCGTGCAGCAGCTCCTCCATCCGCGCCACGAGCGCGGCCACGACTGGGTGCACCGGAGTCGAGAGCCGAACGCCCGGGTCAGACGAGGGAATCGAGGCCGTCGTCCGCCGGCAGGGCCAGCCCCGCCTCCACCGGCGGACGGTGCGGCTGGTCCAGGCCGCGCATGCGGGCCGCGTGCAGCGCGAGCAGCAGGTTGAGCCGCAGGGTGGGATCGGTGGTGAACGGTCCGAGCATGCGCTCGAGCTTGCCGATCCGGTAGCGCATCGTGTTGTAGTGGAAGTGCAGGCGCCGGGCCGACTCGGCGACGTTGAGGTTGGTCTCGAGCAGGACCCGGAGCGTCTCCCGGAGGTCCGCGGAGTCGGGGTCCGCGGCGTCGGCCAGGCTGCCGAGCACCTCGTCGACGTAGGTGCGCAACTCGGTGCTGTCGGGGATGAGCGAGAGGAGCCGGAAGACGCCCAGCTGGTCGAAGTGCGTCACCGACGACCCACCGTGGATCTCCTGGCCGACGCCGAGCGCGCGCTGCGCCTGCCGGTGCGCCTCGGCCAGGGCCGACAGCGAGCTCGCCGGCCGCCCGATCCCGGTGCCGAGCAGCCGGCCCACCCTGCGCAGCCGGCCGTTGACGCGTGAGGTGACGGCGGCGACCAGCGCTGAGACCTCCTCCGGCGTCCGTCCGTCCAGGGGCAGGAGGGTGACGATCTCGGTGGCCAGGCCCGCGACCGCCGCCCCGGCGACCTCCGGTTCCAGCGCCGCCCGCCAGCCGTCGGCCAGGCGGTCGAGCACGTCGAGGGCCTTGGTGGGGTCGGCCGCGGCGTCGGCGACGGTCTCCGTGGCGGTCACCAGCACCGCGACCGGGCCGTCGAGGCGCCACCCGAAGGAGCGCGTGTAGGCCAGGGTGCGCTCGGTGTGCCCGACCGAGCCACCGACCAGGCGCCGCACCAGGTCGCCCTGGAAACGCAGCTCCACCGAGTGGACCGCCTGCAGCCGGATGACCGAGAGCGCCGCGATCACCGCCGCCCGCTCCAGGACGCCACCGGCGCCGAGCATCATCGCGCCGGTCCGGTGCACCGCCACGAGCCAGCCGTGCCGCTGCTCGCCGGCCATGATCGGGGCTACGGCGTACTCCCCCACGCCACCGGGCAGCTCGTGGTGGCCGGGCACCAGCAGGATGCCGTCGGCCGGGGACAGGTCCGCGTCGCCCAGCACGTTGGCCGGCGTCACCACGGTCTGGTCGGCCCGGACGCCGGAGACCCGCCGCGAGGGCGCGAGCTCGGCCAGGGCGTCGTCGGCGGCGGCGTCCAGCAGCCACAGCCAGTCGCTGATCTCCTCGACCTCTTCCGGCGGCCCGGAGGAGACGACGACCTCCCGGTCGGGACCGAGCCCCAGGACGGCGACGCCCTCCAGCATCACGGCGAGCCGCTGCGCGACCTCGGCCAGCCCCCCGCCCCGGAGCGCCACCCCGGTGAACTCGTCGTCCATCCGGGAGGACAGCGCCAGGGCCTGGCTCTGCTTGCTGACGACCGTGCCGAGCACCTCGGACAGCACCTCGTCCAGCCGCACGCCGGCCGGCAGCGCGAGGACGGGCAGGCCCCGTCGGTCGGCCTCGGCCAGGATCTCGCCGGGCACGGGGGCAGGGCCCTCGCTGCGGCGGAAGGCCAGGGCCGATGTGCCCATCGAGTCCAGGCGCTCCACCAGCCCGCGGCAGTTGGCGGCGTCGGCGGGCGGCAGCCGGGCGCCGAGGACGACCAGGACGTCGGTACCCGCGCCGGCGAGCGGGTCGGCGGGGTCGTCGACGACCATGTGCCGCACGACCCGGCCGATGCCGGAGGCACCCGCGGCGATCGAGGTGCCGGCGAGGGCCGGCAGCTGGAGGGCCTCCTCGACGGTGAGGCCCATGCGTTCCTGCCAGCTCGTCCGGTCGTCGCGGGCCGGCTCCGCGCGGGACTCGGCGACCGCCCAGTTCCGCCGGAACGGGATGGAACCGTTACGGTGTGTAGACGTCGCGTAGACGGCATCACGCTGGGTCACCATGTGTTCCCCCTTTAGTCGTGCCCAAGGTTGCCACACCCCAACTGCCTGTCAGGTGTCCCTGGACGCTGGGGTTCATTCTTGGCGACATCCGCCATGAGACGGCATGCGACGCGCCGAATAGGTTCGAACCCCGGTCCACCCCGTTCCGCTGGATGTCAGGCCGTCGCTGTATCTCGGCGACTTCCCACCGCCTCGGAGCGGACGTGGGACGGGTATCGGGCGGGGGGCCATGGCCGGTGCTCCCGTCGTCCCTCTCTCGAAGGGCCGTCATGCGCACCGTCGATCAGATTCCGGGTCCCGTCCACCGCTCCGCGAGCGACCTGCATCGTGGGCGCGCCGCTCAGGCAGGCGTCCCGACGATCCCCCTCCCCCGCGAGTCCGCGCAGGCGACGGCCCGGACGGCCCGGCCGGCTCGGGCGGCCACCGCTGTCCCCGCCTCGGCCAGCACCGGCGTCGCCGAGCTGCTGCGCGGGCCCGTCCGGCCCGCCCGGGTGCTGCTGAGCGCTCCGGGTGCCGTCTACGTGCACGTGCCCGGCGAACGCGGCGGTGACGTCGTCGGCGTCCTGACCAGTGACGCGGCCCGCCTGCCGCTCGCCTGCGTGCTCAACCGGCCCACCAACGGCCGCCCGCTGGTGGCGCTGCCCACCGGGGCACCTGCCGAGGTCGGCGGCGGTCGCATCGTCGTCGGTGACCTGGCCGTGAGCGCGGCTGCCTGGTGGAACCCCCGGCCCAAGCTCCCCAGCCTGCGCCCGGCTCTGCTCCCCGAAGGGGTCCGTCAGCTCCGCAACGCCCTCTACGGCGACGGGGTGCCGCACAGCGCCTTCACGCTGCCCGGCCTGCCGGCCGGCCCCGGCGGACCGCTGGCCGCCCTCCGCGGTGCGGTGCGCCGCGCCGACCTGGAC
>JALYMS010000330.1 GCA_030773535.1 Actinomycetota bacterium
CCGCGCAGCTGCCGGCCGGTCTCCTCGATCGGGTGCGCCTCGGCCTCGGCCCGGCGGCGCTTGAAGTCCGGGGCCCCGGCGTCCTGGTCGGCGATGAACTCCGCGGCCCACGAACCGTCCTTGATCCGGGCCAGGACGTCGCCCATCGCCTGCTTCACGCGAGCGTCGATGATCCTCGGGCCCGACGTGTAGTCGCCGTACTCGGCGGTGTCGCTGACCGACCACCGCTGCTTGGCGATCCCGCCCTCGTACATGAGGTCGACGATCAGCTTCAGCTCGTGGAGGCACTCGAAGTAGGCGATCTCGGGCTGGTAACCGGCCTCGATCAGGGTCTCGAAGCCAGCCGTGACCAGCGCCGACATGCCGCCGCAGAGCACCGCCTGCTCACCGAAGAGATCGGTCTCGGTCTCCTCGGCGAACGTGGTCTTGATGACGCCGGCCCGGGTGCCGCCGATGGCCTTGGCGTAGGACAGGGCCAGCGCCTGTGCGGAGCCGCTGGCGTCCTGCTCGACGGCGATCAGGCAGGGCACGCCCTTGCCGTCGCTGAACTCGCGGCGGACCAGGTGGCCCGGGCCCTTGGGGGCGACCATCGCGACGTCCACGCCGGCAGGGGGCTTGATGTAACCGAAGCGGATGTTGAAACCGTGGCCGAAGAAGAGCGCGTCGCCGTCCTGCAGGTTGGGCTCGACGGACTCGCTGTACAGCGTGCGCTGCACGTGGTCCGGAGCCAGGATCATGATCACGTCCGCCTCGGCGGCGGCCTCGGCCGGCGTGACCACGCGCAGGCCCTCGGCCTCGGCCTTGGGGCGGCTCTTGCTGTTCTCGGGCAACCCGACGCGGACGTCGACCCCCGAGTCGCGCAGCGAGAGCGCATGCGCGTGGCCCTGGCTGCCGTAGCCCAGGACGGCGACGGTGCGCCCCTGGACGATCGAGAGGTCGGCGTCGTCGTCGTAGAAGATCTCGGCGGCCATGCGGTGGATGTTCCCTTCAGTGATGGAGGGCCAGAAGCGTGCTCTTGGCCCCTTGGGGGTTCAGGCTGTGCGTTCGACCGGGCGCAAGGTACCGGCGCCGCTCATCGAGCGTGGTCCCCGGCCCAGTGCCACGGTCCCCGACTGCGCCATCTCCTTGATGCCGAGCGGGGCCAGGACGGCGAGCAGCGCCTGCAGCTTCTCGGGGGTGCCGGTGGCCTCGAGGGTCACCGTGTCGGGATTGACGTCGACCACCCGGGCCCGGAAGAGCTCGGCAGTCTGCAGCACCTGGGTGCGCTCGGCCATGGGCGCGCGGACCTTCACCAGCAACAGCTCGCGCTGGACCGCGGCGCCCGAGTCCAGCTCCACGATCTTGATGATCTCGATCAGCTTGTTCAGCTGCTTCGTGATCTGCTCGAGCGGCTGGTTCTCCACGTCGACGACGATCGTCATCCGGGACAGATCCGGGTTCTCGGTCGGTCCGACGGCGAGGGACTCGATGTTGAAGCCGCGGCGGCTGAACAGCGCCGAGACCCGGGCCAGGACGCCCGACTTGTTCTCGACCAGGACCGACAGGGTGTGGCGCGACATGAGAACTCCTCAGACCTGTCCGTCACCGAAGACCGGGCGCACGTCGCGCGCGGCCAGGATGTCGTCGTTGCTGGCGCCGGCGGCCACCATCGGCCAGACCTGCGCGTCGTGGCCCACCACGAAGTCGATCACGACCGGGGCGTCGGTGATCGCCATCGCCTTCTCGATCACGGCGTCCACGTCGTCCTTGGTCTCGCAGCGCAGGCCGACGCAGCCCAGCGCCTCGGCGAGAGCGACGAAGTCGGGGATCCGCACCGGCTTGGGCTTCCCGTCGGCGTCCTGGGCGTGCAGCTTGGTGTTGGAGTAACGGCCCTCGTAGAAGAGGGTCTGCCACTGCCGGACCATGCCGAGGTTGCCGTTGTTGATGACGGCGACCTTGACGGGGATGCCCTCGATCGCGCAGGTCGCGAGCTCCTGGTTGGTCATCTGGAAGCAACCGTCGCCGTCGATCGCCCACACGGTGACGTCCGGGCAGCCGTACTTGGCGCCCATGGCCGCAGGAACGGCGTAGCCCATGGTCCCGAGGCCACCGCTGTTGAGCCAGGTGCCCGGCTTCTCGTACTTCACGAACTGCGCGGCCCACATCTGGTGCTGACCCACCCCGGCGGTGTAGATGGCGTCCGGGCCGGCGATGGCGCCGAGTCGCTCGATAACGTACTGGGGCGAGAGCGTCCCGTCCTCCGGCCAGTCGTAGCCGAGCGGGTACCGCTGCCGCCACTCGTCGAGCTGCGCCCACCAGGCCGCCAGGTCGGGAACGCGGCCGGCCTCCTGCTCGGCGCGTACCGCATCGACCAGCTGGCTGATGGTCTCCTTGGCGTCGCCCACGATCGGCACGTCGGCCTTGCGGTTCTTGCCGATCTCGGCGGGGTCGATGTCGGCGTGCACGACCAGTGCGTGCGGCGCGAAGGAGGACAGCTGGCCGGTCACCCGGTCGTCGAAGCGGGTGCCGAGCGCGACCAGCAGGTCGGCCTTCTGCAGCGCGGTCACCGCGGTGACGTTGCCGTGCATGCCCGGCATGCCCAGGTTCTGCGGATGGCTGTCCGGGAAGCCGCCGCGGGCCATCAGGGTGGTGACGACGGGTGCCCCGGTGAGCTCGGCGAGCGCGGCCAGCTCCTCGGTGGCGCCCGCCTTCAGGACGCCGCCCCCGACGTAGAGGACGGGACGCCGGGCGCCGGCGATCAGCACCGCCGCCTCGCGCACCTGCTTGCCGTGCGGGCGCGTCGTGGGCTTGTAGCCCGGCAGGTCCAGCCGCGGCGGCCAGACGAAGTCGGTGCGCGCCTGCAGAGCGTCCTTGGAGATGTCGACGAGCACCGGACCCGGTCGGCCGCTCGCGGCCAGGTGGAACGCCTCGGCGATGCGCTGCGGGATCTCCGCGGCGTCGGTGACCAGGAAGTTGTGCTTCGTGATCGGCATCGTGATGCCGCGGATGTCGGCCTCCTGGAAGGCGTCCGTCCCGATGGCGTGGCTGGGCACCTGGCCGGTGATCGCGACGACCGGCACCGAGTCCATGTGCGCATCGGCCAACGGCGTGACCAGGTTCGTGGCGCCCGGGCCCGAGGTGGCCATGCAGACACCGACCCGCCCCGTCGCCTGGGCGTAGCCGGTGGCCGCGTGCCCAGCCCCCTGCTCGTGCCGCACCAGGACGTGGCGGACCGCGGAGTCGAACAGCGGGTCGTAGGCGGGAAGGATCGCGCCCCCCGGGATGCCGAAGATGACCTCGACCCCGACCGCCTCGAGCGAGCGGACGAGGCTCTGGGCGCCGGTGATGCCGGTCGCCGGCTCGGCGGCGGCCTCGGCGACCGTGCGGGCCGTGGTCTCGACGCCGGCGAGGGCCGCCGCCGCCTCACGGGTCGCAGCCTCGAAGTTGGCGGGCTCGCTCGGGTTGGTGCTCATCTCGGCGTTCTCCTGGGCATTGCTGTTCGGCGGGCTGTTCTGGTGGACCGCTTCCCGGGCCGTCCGCGCGGGAAGGGGCCCAGGCAACAAAAAACCCCTCGTGCCACAGGCACGGAGGGGTCAGCGCGTCGGTCGGCGTCCGACGCGCTAGGCGACTACGAGGCTGCGCGGGCAGCCGGCGGGCGGGCAGGCGGGGGGCACTCCCCCACTGTGCGCCCCGCCGGCCGCACCGTCAACCGTCGCGTCCCAATACGTGGACTCCGGTGTCCACTTCGAACCCGGAACGCATCACACCCTGCTGACCATGCCGGGCCACATCCGGTCCGCCCCGCGCAGCGTCGAGACCAAGCCGGCGAGCGGCATCGGCCGGGAGATGAGGAAGCCCTGCGCGAACCCGCAGCCGTAGCTCTCCAGCGCTGCCAGCTGAGCGGTGGTCTCGACCCCCTCCGCCACGACGTCGAGCCCGAGCGCACGACCGATGCCCACGATCGACTCGCAGAAGGCGCGGCTGCGCTGGTCGCGGTCCAGCCGGGAGATCAGCGAGCGGTCGAGCTTGAGGACGTCGATCGGCAGCTGCGTCAGGTGTGCCAGGGCCGACTCCCCGGTCCCGAAGCTGTCCAGGGCGACGTGCACGCCCATGAGCCGGAGCGTGGCGAGGTCCAGGACGATGCGCTCGTCGCCGGAGACCACGGCATCCTCGCCGATCTCCAGGATCAGCCGCTCGGGGCCGAGCCCCGACTTTCTGAGCGCCGTCTCGACGTCGCTCACGAGCATGCCGGTCCGGAGATAGCCGGGCGGGACGTTGATCCCGACCCGCAGCGGCGCCCCGGCGTCCGGCAGCGATGCGGTGGCTGTCATCGCCGCCTCGAACACCCAGCGCTGCAGGTCTGCGACCAGCCCCGCGCTATCGGCCACGGGCAGGAACTCCTCAGGGAGCAGCTCGCCCAGCTCGGGGTGCCGCCAGCGCACCAGGGCCTCGACGCCGGTGATGCGCTGTTCTCCGACGGAGATCACCGGCTGGAGGAGGAGGGACAGTTCGTTCCGCGCGGCCGCTCCAGCCAAGTCGACGCGGAGCCGCTCCCGGCGCGCCGCCGCCATCCCGAGCTCGGGTCCGTACCGCGCCGTCGCACCCGTGCCGGCGGCACGGGCAGCCCGCAGCGCGAGGTCGGCCCGGCCCAGCAGCGTCTCGACGTCCAGCCCGGAGTCGAGCTCGGCCAGTCCCACCCCAGCGGAGAGGTCGATGATCCCTGCGGTCGTCGGGACGGGCCGCTCGACCACTGCGTGGCAGCGATCCGCCAGCTGGTCGATCTCGTCGCCCACCCCGTCGGCCAGCACCGCGAAGGCGCCACCGCCCATGCGCGCGACGACGTCCTCGCCGCGCACCGTGGCCCGGAGCCGGCGTCCCATCTCGGCCACGACCGTGCTGATGACCTCCCGGCCGACCTGGTCCCGAGCCGTGGCCAGCCCGTCGATCGCGACCATCACCAGCGTCGCGGGCGCCCGGCCGGAGGCCGACAGCGACTCGCGCAGCGTCTGGTGAAAACCCGCCCGGTTGGGGAGCCCGGTCATCGGGTCGGTGTAGGCGACGTTCTGCAGCGCCTGCTCGCGGGCGTGGCGCTCGGTCATGTCGCGGCAGTGCAGCACCAGCGCCCGCACGTCGGCATTCCGGCGGACGTCCGAGACGCCGGCCTCGAGGTACCGCCACTCGCCATCGGCGTCCTGCAGGCGGAACAGCAGCAGGCCGACGGACGGGTCGGCTCCGTTGCCGGAGTCCCCGCTGCGGGCGACGGTGGTCAGGGAGGCCGCGACGGTCGCGGTGTCGTCCGGGTGCACGACGTCGACGAGCGCGCGACCGGTCAGGGCGGTCGCGGCCGACCCCAGCGCGCGGTCGACGGCGGGAGAGGTCCAACTGATCCGCAGGTCGTCGTCCAGGATGAGCACGCCGTCGCTGCTGGAGCGGACCAGCGAGCGGAAGTAGGCCTCACTGCGCTGCAGCAGGTCCCGGACCCGCTCCTCCTCGCGTGCGGTCAGCCAGCGGTGCACCGCCGCGAGGGCCACGCAGCAGACGACGCCGGCCAGGATCGCCGGGTCGGGTTGGTGGCCGGTGACGCTCGCGCCGACGACGACCAGCATCGCGGCGACCATGGCGACGTGCGGGGCCACCTGGCGAAAGCGCGCCCAGGAACCGGTCGCCGGGCGGAGCCGCTCGGCGGCGTCGGAGCTCGGTCCGGGATCGGCCAGTACCGCCCCGCTGAGCGCCGCCATGCCGGCGACGACGAGGAACCGGCTGGCGTCGGTGGCCGTGGAAACCCCGGCGAGGGCCGGCGAGGCGGCCAGGACCTGTCCGGTGGACATGAGCACCGATCCCGCGAGCAGGCACAGCGCCATGTTCTGCCGCCGGGCCTCGATGACGCCCAGGAGGGTCAGCCCCACGGCCATGCTGGCCGACATGGTGAGGACGGCCACCGCGAGGGTGACGTGCAGGCCCACGTCGACCGATCCCCATCCGTCGTCGGGTCCCAGCACGAGGATCTGGAGCTCGACGCAGCACGCGGTCGTGAACAGCACCAGTTCGATGGCCAGACGAGGCCCGCCGGCACGCAGCTGGGCGCGCTCCACGAACGTCAGCGACGCGGCCATGGCCAGGAGGAAGGCCGGAATGGTCGGCGCCCAGGAGAAGTAGGCGCCCGCCACCGCGTCCCCGCCGGCGGTGGCCAGAGCGAACAGGGTCCACACGACGGGGACGGCGAGGGCCACCGACAGGATCCGCCATCCCCGCTGGGCCCGCGGCCCGCGCGCGCCGACCGTCCAGATGAGGGCGGCGGCGCCCAGTTCGGCCGCTGCCAGGGCGAGGTCGCCCACGAGGGCCGCGCCGGGGACCACCACGGCGACGAGGCAGGCGGCCAGTGCCGTCGCCGTGCCGAGAGCCAGCAGTCGAGCATGCCTGTTCACGGGACGGAGATCGGTACGGCGAGGCGGCGAGAACAGTTCAGCCGCCGCAAACTCACCCCTCGGGGTGAGGGAGCGCTACCCGGTGAACGCGCCGGATCCGGGCGTCGTCAGTCGCAGATGGCGCCCCGCGCTGCCGACCCCACCAGCTTGGCGTACTTCGCCAGCACCCCGCGGGTGTAGCGCGGCGCCGGCGGCGCCCACCCCTCCCGGCGCCGGGCGAGCTCGTCCTCGTCCACCAGCACGTCCAGGGTGCGGGCGGCGAGGTCGAGGCGGATCGGGTCGCCGTCCCGCACGAACGCGATCGGGCCGCCGTCGGCGGCCTCGGGAGCCACGTGCCCGATGCACAGGCCGGTCGTGCCGCCGGAGAAGCGGCCGTCGGTGAGCAGCAGGACGTCCTTGCCCAGCCCGGCGCCCTTGATGGCGCTGGTGACGGCCAGCATCTCGCGCATACCGGGGCCGCCACGGGGGCCCTCGTACCGGATGACCACGACGTCGCCGGGCTTCAGGTCGCCCTCGGTCAGGGCGCCCATCGCCCCGTGCTCACCGTCGAACACCCGGGCCGTCCCCTCGAAAACGTCGGCGTCGAAGCCGGCCGACTTCACGACGGCGCCCTCGGGGGCCAGCGACCCGCGCAGGATCGTGAGCCCGCCGGTCCGGTGGATCGGGTCGTCCATCGCGTGGATGATCGCGCCGTCGGGGTCCGGCGGGGCGATGTCGGCCAGGTTCTCGGCCATGGTCTTCCCGGTGACGGTCAGCACGTCGCCGTGCAGCAGGCCGGCATCCAGCAGCGCCCGCAGGACGACCGGCACCCCACCGATGCGGTCGACGTCGGTCATCACGAACCGGCCGAACGGCTTCACGTCGGCCAGGTGCGGCGTCCGGTCGCCGATGCGGTTGAAGTCGTCGAGGGTGAGGTCGACCTCCGCCTCGTGCGCGATCGCCATCAGGTGCAGCACCGCGTTGGTCGACCCGCCCAACGCCATCACGACGGTGACCGCATTCTCGAAGGCCTTCTTCGTCATGATCTGGCGGGCGGTGATGCCCTTCCGGAGCAGGTTCACCACGGCCTCACCGGAGGCGATCGCGACGGCGTCGCGGCGGCTGTCGGGCGCCGGCGGGGCGGCGCTGCCGGGCAGCGCCATGCCCAGCGCCTCGGCGACGCTGGCCATGGTGTTGGCGGTGTACATGCCGCCGCACGACCCCTCACCCGGGCAGGCCGCCTTCTCGATGGCGTCGAGCTCCTCGCGGCTGATCAACCCGCGGGCGCAGGCACCGACCCCTTCGAAGACGTCGATGATCGTCAGGTTGTCCCGGTCACCGAGCCGGCCGGGCAGGATCGACCCGG